>USKN01000077.1 GCA_900555295.1 uncultured Eubacteriales bacterium | reverse complement strand
TTTTATATTGAATTAAACAAACTATTCTATTATAATAAATAAAGAGGTGCAAAACGAATTTGCCACATCAGTAAAACAGCATAAACTCTGCACTTTTAGAGTTGTGCACGTGGCTAGGCAGATGTTGCAATATCCGAACACGCATTGCCTAAATAATAAACACAAAGGAGTGATAGGTGTTATGAGTTCTAAATTTTTGTGTAAAGGACGTCCCACAATTACCGCAATGGTACCGCGTGCAACGGCAAACGATTTAATAAACGCTATGAAAAAAGGCATTGACGGCGGAGCGGACGCATTTGGTATTCAGCTCGAAAAACTGCCGCATACCGAAAGAAGTGACGATAATCTTAAAAGAATTTTTGAAGCCGCACAGGGCAAACCCGTATATGTAACAAACTACAGATACGATAAAAACGCAGGGCAAAGTGATGAGGAAATATCCAAAGATTTAATACGCGCCGCAAAATTCGGCGGAGCGCTTATTGATATAATGGGTGATTTTTACTCCCCCGCACCGGGTGAACTCACACTTGAAAAAGACGCTGTTGAAAGGCAAAAAGAATTGGTGGAAAAAATACATAGTTTGGGTGCGGAGGTACTTATTTCGTCACACACACACGTGTTTATGCCAAAATATGAAGTATTGCGTTATATAAATGCACAGCACAGCCGCGGAGCTGAAATTGCAAAAGTTGTTGCCGGTGCGCAAACCGAAGCACAGGTTAACGAAAATTTGCGTATTTCAGCAGAAATAGGCACGGGAGTTTATGGTGACTGTTTGTTTTTATGCACGGGAGAATACAGCCGCAAACACCGAATTGCAGGTCCGCTTGTAAGCGGCGGTATGTTTTTGTGCGTTCCCGAATACAGCGAATATGATATACCCGTTCAGCCGCTTTTAAGCGAAGCTAAAACGTGTGTTGATATGATATGCAAAAAAATAAACTAATATAACAAAAAGGAGATTTTTTAAATGAAAGCAATTCTTGTAAATGACGACAGAAGTTTAAGATGGGATAATGTTCCCGATCCTAAAATTAAATCTGAAGAAGTATTGGTAAAAATTGAGTATGCCGCACTTAACCGTGCCGATTTAATGCAGCGTGAGGGCGACTATCCTCCCCCGGAGGGCTGTCCCGAATGGATGGGCCTTGAAATATCGGGCGAAATTGTGGAAATTGGCGATGAGGCAAAACAAAAAAGTGAATGGAAATTGGGCGATAAAGTATGCGCACTTCTCGGCGGAGGCGGATATGCCGAATATGTATCGGTTAAATACGATATGCTTATGCCTGTTCCCGACGGCTGCACTATGGCGGAAGCTGCCGCAATACCCGAGGCATTTGCCACGGCATACCTTAACCTTTTTTGGGAGGGTAAAATAAAGACAGGTGATACATTGCTTATGAACGCGGGCGCAAGCGGGCTTGCAAGCGTTATTATTCCTATGGCAAAAGCGTTTGGTATACGCGTAATTACAACCGTATTATCAGATGAAATTGCCGACTCTATAAAACACTTAAATGCCGATGTTGTTGTAAATACATCCAAAGATGACATAAGCCAAGTATTAAAAGCAGAGCTTGAAGCCGGACACGGTGTTGACGTTGCAATTGACTGTCTCGGCGGTGAAATAATGGGTAAATGCCTGCACTATTTAAACCACGGCGCAAGATGGATTATGATTGCGGCTCTTGCAGGTGTTGACACACACATTGACTTAAAAAATATTTATGTACGCAACGTTCGTATTATAGGCAGTACCTTGCGTTCAAGAACTCCCGAGGTTAAAGCCCAAATTCTTGAAGCTCTCACACGCGATGTATTCCCCAAAGTAAGCCAAGGCCTTGTAAAACCCACAATTTACAAAGTATTGCCCATTACCGAGGCAGAGGCGGCTCACGATTTGCTTTACAAGGGCAAAAATGTAGGCAAAGTTGTACTTAAAGTTAATTAATGTTTTTTTATTATATTATTAAACATATTCCTTTCAAGTAAAATATAAATAAATTTGTACAAAAATAACACACCCCCAAACACAGATTATTAAATCCGTTGTTTGGGGGTGTGTTATTTTTGGCTATTTTATTATTTATTGATTGTTCTGTTTAAAAATGTTACAATCTGTCCTCTGCTGCATATTGTATCGGGTGAGAATGTTGTGGCAGATGTACCGCTTGTAATATTGTTTTCCAATGCCCAAGCAACAGCCTCTGCATATTCCGAATTATTTGATACATCGGCAAATGTTCCGTCATATTCGCACTCGGGTTCTTCCGATGCCAACCAAAGGTACATAACCGTTGAAGCACGTGTGCAAGGTGTGTTTGCCTCAAAGTTTTCTGTATCAACCATACCGTTCATATATGCCCAAATTGCGGCATCGTAATAATAATCTGTTTCTTTAACGTCGGCAAAAGGATTATCAACAGACATTTTTTGGCTGCCGAGCGCACGCCACAAGAATGTTATAATTTGTGCGCGTGTGCAAGTATCATCAGGTGAAAATGTTGTAGCCGATGTACCTGCGGTTATATTTTTTTCTACAGCCCAAGCTACTGCATTTGCATAGTATGCGTCCGCTTTAACGTCCGTAAAGTTTACGGGTGCTGCTTTGCCGTCGTCTTTAGGTGTATCCGTTATATTGTCTTTTGTATCTTCTATAGATGCAGCATCATCTGCAAGTTCACGCACACCGTTATATACTTTTACTGTTTTTGTTTCTTTATTTAAAGTAAGAATTAAGTTTACTTTAACCGAGCCTCTTTTAGCTTTTGTAGAGTCTACTTTAACATAATCGCCGGCGCTTTCTACCTTTGAACCGTTTTTAACGGCAGCCTGTGCCATATCCACAATTTGCTGTTCGGTTACGTCGCTTTCAAGAGTAATGCCCACAAATGCGTCGTGTGCAAGTTTAGCGTCTTCGGTTATTTTTTCCAAATCAGCATTATCTTCCGCAGCCTGACCTGTAAGCTGTGAAATTGTAAATGTGTACATATCTTTAATTTTGTAAACGTCACAGGTAAATTCTATGTTA
Source organism: uncultured Eubacteriales bacterium (assembly GCA_900555295.1). GTDB lineage: Bacteria > Bacillota > Clostridia > UMGS1810 > UMGS1810 > UMGS1810. The sequence continues at coordinate 5,304 of USKN01000077.1, read as the reverse complement.
GCAAATATAGAACCTGCTTTTTCACTTGTTGCATTGTAAACTCTGTAATCGGCTTCTTTTACAATTCCTACAGTAACATCGCTGCCTTCGGGAAGTACTTTTTCAACGGCTTTTAAAAATTCATCCATTGTCATATCGTTGTAAACGGGAAGTGTTTTCTCGGCATTTCTAACCGCTTTTTTAGCGTCGTTAATTTCGCCCATTTCGTCTTTTGCATAAGCAACTGTTGCAAAAGCACCAAAAACCATACATAATGCAATTAATACACATAAAAATTTTTTAATCATAATAAATCACCTTTTCCTTTTATTTTATTGCTCTGTTTAAAAATGTTACAATCTGACCTCTGCTGCATATTTCATTTGGCGAAAATTCGGTATCGGATGTACCGCTTGTAACGTTATTTTCAAGCGCCCACGCAACAGCCTGTGCATACTCGCTCGACTGCGAAACGTCGCTGAATTTGTTTGACGTTTCAAATTCGGGTGCGCCTGCGTTTTTCCACATATACATAACCGTTGACGAACGTGTGCAGGGTGTATCGGCATTAAATTTACTGCCCGTAACCATCCCCTTTTCGCTTGCCCATACAGCGGCATTGTAATAATAATCGTCTTTGCTTACATCACCGAACGGATTGTTAGATGTTGCCTCCGGTGAGCCTACCGCACGCCACAGAAATGTTAAAATCTGCGCACGCGTGCAGGTGTCATTGGGTGAAAAAGTAGTTTTTGAAGTACCTGTTGTTATGTTTTTATCAACCGCCCATTTTACGGCATTTGCATAATACGCGTCTGCCTTTACATCGGCAAAAGACGTTGACGGATTTACCGACGTATTATCTTTTGTTTTATTATTATTGGCAGCGTTATTTTTTACCGTTGATGACGCTGCGTCGCCTACAGTAAATTCAATAGGAACGGTTGAGTTCATTTTAACGGTATATCCGCTGTCGGTTCTTGTCATACTTTCAATATCGAGCGGCATATATGTTTCAAGTCCGTCAGCCGTTCTGCAAATCAAGTATTCTTTCATAAGCGATTCTTCGTCTGCAAAATTAAATGTTCCCGCGCTTGTTTCAACCGATACAATCGGGCTGTTCCATATTGCAAAAATTTGAACTGCGTGTGTTCCGTCCATTCCAACGCCTATATAATTGTAATTATCTCTTAATATATTGGCTTTGTGACCGGGGCTGTTCATCCAGCCTGTTACGGCTCTGTCGGGGTCCATATGACCCGGTGTACATCTGTAAAGATTTTCGCCTGTTCCCACAGCTTTAAACGTGTCGGCTATAGCAGTTGAAAATCTCGTTCCGTCAGGTCTTGTATGTTCATACTTTTCGCCTATTTCCTTTTCACGGATTTCGGTTGCGTCCTGAAGCGGTCCTGCCATTGAAAGTAATTGGTCGCCTACTTTTGCACGTTCAATATTCGATAATGCCAAAACGTCCCACTCATAAGCGTTTACATTTATTTTATCGGATGGCATTTTGTGTACAAGTCTTGGGATTTCTCTATGTAATCTCATCTCTCTTGTTTCGTCGCCGTAAGTCATTATAAGATAACCTATTACTTCGCCGCTTGCTTTAAAAGAGGCTTTGTTTTTATAAAAATTATCTTTCCACTCAATTTTTGTGCCGTTTTTTATTACGCTCTGCGCAACTTCAAGCATTTCTTCTTTTGTAATTTTGTTGCTGTAAACAATTTCATCGAGTGCCTTGCTTATTGCCTTTCTGTCCTCCTCAAGCTTAATAGAGTCGGCAGTTACAATAGGCTCAATTGTTTTTCCTACGGGAACTCTCTTGCTTTGGTCGCCGCATTCAAGCGTTACTGTTGCAGACAACGTTCCGTTCACCTGTGTTGTTGCTTTAACAATCGAAAAATCGGCACTGTTAATTGAAAGTTTAACGGGACTGTCACTGCCTACAGCCTTTTTAGCCATATCTAAAATATCTTTTTTTGTTGTATCATTTGATACTTCATAATCAAAAATAGCCGCGCTTATGGCGCTTGATGCGTTTTCAATTTCTTTTTTTGCCGTTTGCGAGTCAATCTCGGTATTTGTGCTGCCTGTGGTGTCGTCATCTTCTTCGTCATCAACTCCGCCGAGCGGTGCAAGTTCTTTGGTTATATGAAAACCGTCCTCCGCATCGTCCAAATAAAACGTTACATCGGCGCTTACAGAGCCTGCTTTTGAAGCCGAGGGACCGACAACTCTGAAGTTTTCAACCATAAATGCCGTGCCTACGTACTCGTTTGACGAATACTCACAAGCACCGAAAGCTAAATCTTCAAGCTGTGCTTTGGTGTAATTGATAGTAACATCTTCTTTGTCCCACAATTTCAAAAACAACTCTTTGTTTTTTTCAACGGCTGTTTTTGCGTCTTTTGTAATTGTAAAACCCAATACGGTATTAAAACCGCATAAAGGTGTTGCAATAACGGAAAACATCAAAAATGCCGACAAAAAAAACGAAATTATTTTTTTCATTGCCACATCTCCCATCATATTTTATATGTTAATTTTAAACCTGTTTTTGTTTCAAATCAACCCATTCGTCATAACTTGCAAAAAAACGTCATAACTTACATTATTATAATATGCAAGTTATGACGCAATCAGTTTTTTAAGGTTGCATATACGTTAAATACTCCGTTGTCATCATATATTTTTAAAAATCCGCAATTATCTTTAAGTATTGAGCTTACGCTTTTAAGGCCCAACCCCATACCGCCGCCTTTGGTTGTTGCATACATACCGTCATCATTTTTTACAAGCTTGCCGTCATAGTCGTTTTTTACATTAAGCGACAGCTGACTGTTCAAATTTTTTATATCCAATTCAACATATTTCTTTGCGGCCGCAATACTGTTCTCCAAAAGATTTGACAGCATAACGCAAAACTCCGCGTCGCCGCACAGTATGCGTTGGGGAATATTAACCCTTGCTTTAAAGGCAATTTTTTTAAATTCCGCTTTTTTCTTGTACTCACCCAAAACGGCATTTATAAGAAAATTATCGCAATACTTTATTGATGATGTATTGTTAATACTTTCCGTTTCTTTTTGCAAAAGCTCAATTGCCGCCTTTGTATCGCCGCACTTTAAGCAATTTAGCAAAAGGCTGTCGCGGTGACGTGCATCGTGGCGGAATATTCGCATTTTTTCGGCGTTTTGCATATACATTTCATATTGTTTTTTTTGCAGATTAATCTGTTCTTTCATATTTTGCGCAAGCATTTGTTTTTCCATTAACCCATATGCTGTTTTAAAAGTGTAAAAAATAAGAATATATACAAGAAACATTAACATATGTATTGTAAACATTATAAAATAATTTCTTGACATTTCTCCGTAACCGCCGTAAAAATAATTTACAAGGCAAACTAAAATTGTAAAAAACATAGGTATAAACGAAAATATGCTCCAATTAACATTAAGCTTTTGCATAATGCTTTTATGTTTTTTCTTCAGCAGTTTATTGTATAAAACAAAATATAACGCAAAAAAAACAAACCGCAAAGCCGTAAGAAACTCATAATTTTTAAAGGTTATGTCGTTTATAAAGTCGGTAACGCTCGCTATAATGCCGTAAACATTTATCCACAGCCAAAAATTAAATACAGTTTTGGAAAACGAATCTTTTGTTATTAATAATATCAATATAAAATAAGGCAGTCCTATGGTAAGCAATATTGCATTTTTTAATGCGTCAACACCAAAGCGCACCGTAATATACGAATTAACCGCAAAGCATAAAACGGATATAGCGGCAAAACATACATATGCCTTTTTGTCGGGCAAACGGTAATTCATCATACAGTATCCGTCCAGCGTACAAATAATTAAAAGAATAAAAAGTGAAAAAACAGATATTAACTTATCCATTGTACTATGCCTCCGAGCCAAAAACATAATCAAAGTATGCTTTTTTTGCACTTTGAAGATATGTTCTCGAAATTTTAATTGCTTTGCCGCCTATCAAACGAAACGTGTCGCCGTCTATGCTGTCAATACGCTCAATGTTTACAACATAGCTTTTGTGACACCTTAAAAAGCCGCAGTCAACCAAGCGGCTTTCAAAGTCCGCAAGTTTACCCACAATTTCTATTTCTCTGTTTTCGGTTAACGCAAAAATAACCTTTCTTAAATTACTCTCAATATACTGTATATTTGATAAAAGTATTTTTGTTTCGGTACCGCTGTATGTTACGGTTACATATTCTTTTTTTTTGCCAAGCATAAAAAGCCGTTTCATACAGTTTTTAAGTTCAACCGTATTAATGGGTTTAAGCAAATAGTCAAACGCAAGTACACGATAACTCATAACGCCGAATTCATCGCTTGACGATACAAAAACAACGGGTGTATGCGTATCGGTTTTGCGTATTTGCGCAATTGTGTCCATACCGCTTATCTTAGGCATAATTATATCCGTTATAATTAAATCGTACGCAAGCATACTGTGGCTTTTAATTAATTCTCTGCCGTCGTCAAATTCGTTTACCGAAAAATTTTTAATAACCGAATTAAGAGCGTCAATTATTTCTTGTCTTTCAATTTTTTCATCATCGCAAATTGCTATTCTCATAAAAATTTACCCTTTTTATATTGCAAAAATTATCTTGAACCGCCGCCCGAGCCGCCGCCCGAAAAACCGCCTCCGCCGCCTAACGACGCGTGACCTCCCGCACCGCTTGTTCTTTGCTCCTGCATAGCCCTCTGCATAGAGTTATGCATACCGTGATAGTAACTGTAAGCAATAATTACATTACGGTTGTAGTTGTCTATCTCGGGTATTTTATCGGGATAAACCTTTTTCATTTGTTTTATAACCTTATCGGCTATACCGAAAAGCGTTGCATATATCATATAATCCTGCCAAATGGTAAGCTCGCTTATTTCACGTTCGGCAATAAGTGAAAATTCATCAAGATATTTTTTAAGACCCATAACCTCGGCAAGCTCCGCTTTGCCTTTATCGCTTAAATCTTTTATGCGGTTGCCTGTGCCCGATACAAAACCGCCGCCCGTTTCAAACGCAAGTTCACCGTCAAGTTTTGCGTCGTCAATAAATTTATTTATCTTTTGGGGATTTTTATACGCATATTTCTCAAGTTCTTTTTCCTGCAAAATACCGTCATCGCCCGCCGCAAATGATAAAAGTTTATATAAGCGTTTAAGCTCGGCATCCTCGGGCTCTTTTACAAGTTTTAAATTAACCGTCTGCTTTTGCTTTCCAAACATACCCACAGTTGTTTCGGTTTGCGGTTCCAAATAATTTTGGTTAATCATTTTAAGT
>USKN01000076.1 GCA_900555295.1 uncultured Eubacteriales bacterium | reverse complement strand
TTTATATAAAAATTTATATTGATAGAAATTCATATGTATAGCAACAGTTAAAGCCTTCTCCTTGAGGAGAAGGTGGCGGCGTAAGCCGACGGATGAGGTGTATTGTAACACCCCCAAAACATAAAAACAAATATAATATACGGAGGCTAAAATCCAAATGGGAACAGATTTTAACTTTGACATTAACAACAATTTAATAGGAAGTGTAACATATTCCCGACAGACGGGATTTAAAACGATGGACTTTCACAGTCACAGTATACTCGAAATTTATGTTTTTGCCGAAGGTGCCGTTACATATTATATAGAAGAAAGCGCATACAGTCTTGTGCCGGGTGATATTCTTGTTATACCGCCGGAACAAATGCACCGTCCTGTTATTTCGTGCGAGGATGTAAATTACGAAAGATGTATTATAAACATATCAACCGATACTCTTGAAAAAATAAGCACAAAGGATTGTAATTTTACAGATGTATTTTCAAAGAAACATTTAATACGTTTTTCGGCGGAAAAGCAAAAAAGTATTTTTTTGCAGTTATTTGACGCGTCAAATATGCTCAAAAGCGGTAAACCCGAAAAAAATATGTATGTAAATGCTAAAATTTTAGGCTTTTTAACAGAGCTTTTGCGCGCCGTTAAAGACGGTCCGGAGGCAATGCCCCCAATTAAAATAAACAGTGCCATTCCCGACGTGATTGTGTATATAAACAGTCATTTAAGCGAAAAAATAAATCTCGATACGCTTGCGGCACGTTTTTTTATAAGCAAATACCACCTGCTCCGTGAATTTAAAAAGTATACCAATTTTTCAATATACGATTATATTATTTCAAAGCGCATTACTCTTTCAAAAAAGCTTATTGCAGGCGGTACTCTTTTGCACGATACGGCGGTATTGTCGGGATTTGCCGATTATTCCACCTTTTACAAAAGTTTTATTAAAAAAACGGGTATTTCGCCAAAAGAGTATAAAAACAGTATAGAGAAAAAATAGAGAAAACCCAGAAAAGCAAAATAATCAGCCCGCCTGAAGAAGCATTATATTAATCATTCCCCATACATTACAGCAGCATAAAAGCGTAAATAAAAACCACAAAAAGCATTTGCCCGCTTTTGGGTAAATATCTTTTGATAAAAGTGTGTCAAAATATTTAAAAACGCCGTACACAATACTTGCAAGCGCAATACCCGTACCTATAATGCATACGGGCAGATCCGATATACCGAGAACAATATTTACAATTTGCTCAAAAAGTTGATTTCGTACATTTGAAACCGACATATAATCGGTGTTTTGAACAAGATAAGAGTAAACCTGACCCGTTGTACCCATAAATGCAAGTATTATGTTAATTGCTATAAAAATAAATTTCACAGTACATCACCGCCTTTGTAATAGTATTGTATCACAAAAACATAAAAATGTAAAACAGTTTTTTATTATTGTCTACATTTTTAAGCGTGATTTTAAAGCGGCGGCTATTGCCGTTGCACATACGGCTTTTATTATATCAAACGGAATAAACGGAACTACGCAAACAGAAAGCGCTTTTGCAAATTGTGTTGATGTAACCGATGAATATTGAAGTGTTCCGCACAAATAGCATACGGCTGTTCCTAATATACAAGACAAAAACGCGGCGGCTGTTTGCATTTTTTTACTTTTAAATTTGATTGAACATATTGCGCCAATTATTATTACCGCCAATACGTACGACCATATATAGCCTCCTGTAGGCCCTATTATTATACCAAATCCGCCTTTTGCGCCCGAAAATACGGGAAGCCCGAATGTTCCGAGCAAAATATACACAACCGTTGCAAATATACTCTCGTTTATGCAGAGCATAATACCCGTAAGCATTACGGCAAAAAGCGACAATGTAACCGAAACGGGGCCTATGGGTATCGCAATGGGTGCACAAATACACAATAGTGCCGAAAACAGGGCGCAGTGTGTAAGCTTTTGAGTTTTAATATTTTTTGCCATTTGTTTTCACCTCATATAATAAATGTCAGTAATATTGTATCATTAAACAGTATAATTGTCAACCATATAAATTAAAGTGGTTGACAATTGTTTTTTTATTTATACATTTCCTCATATTTTTTTAAAAGTTTGGAGGCGGCATTGCACTCACCGTAATCCCAGCTGCAGCAATGGTTAAGCATCCAAAGACGTCTGTCCTCGCTTGTTGAAAAATTTAATGTTTTGTATTCACAGCCCACTGTTTTTGATTTTTCATACAAAAAAAACGGGCATATTGCATATAACGGCATTTTTTTATCCTCATTTCTTATTTTATTTTTATCATTTTTATATTACAAATTATTTGCCTGTATGTACTTGCCGTATGTCATTCCGGCTTCGCGGCTTAAACGAACGGCATCCTCAAGCGAAAGCTTTGGCGCGGTTTTTTTCTTTTTCTTTTGCGGTGCGCATCTTCCGTTGGCTCGAAGACGGCAATCTTCGCTGCAATATCTTTTTACACGTTCGCTGTCAAAGCTTTCGCCGCAATATGCGCACGTTAAATGTCTTTTATATATCTTTGGGGGCATACTTGCTTTGCGGCGGCATTTTACCGAACAGTATTTTGCGGCATTTGCCGATGTAGTAAATTCTTTTGAACAGTATAAACATTTAATCGTCTTTTCCATTTTATTTTCCTTTCACAGTTAAATATAATATTTTACATTATTTTTTCTTGTGCGCACTTTTTCGTTTTAAATTAATAAAATGTGCTAAATTGTATACAATTTCGATATCGATAAATCAATTATCACACATAAATGTGTCATAGTCAACACAAAATAATAATAAAAATGAATTTATGTTGCATATTCAATACAATTATGTTATAATATGAATAATTAAGCAGTATTGTGTCGAATGGAGGCAGTAAAATAATGTCGAATTTGGGAGGGCGTATCTGTTCGTTACGCAAAAAGTGTTTAAAACTTACACAGCAACAGCTTGTTGACAAATTAAATGAAGTAAATAATTCAAACATTACACGCTGTATGCTGAGTAATTGGGAGAACGGCAAACAGCTCCCCGGCATATATGTGCTGTCGGCGCTTGCAAAGGTTTTGGACGTATCTGTTGACTATCTTATAAACGGTTCGGCAAACGCGTACGGCGTAAAAGAAAGTATGCCTGTTCCCACGGTTGACGGAAAAACCCAAATAACGGGCAAATACGGTATTGATAAAGTTACAAAATTTACTTCTTTTGATTGCGGACGAAACGTAAAAAAAATATGTTTTTGTATTGATGTTTTTGACAATAATATGTCGGGAGCGGGCATTTTTGAAGGCGATATTGTTTTTGTGTCAAATGACAGACCGGTAAAAAACGGCGATATAGCGGCGGTTGTAATAGACGAAAAAATACTTTTAAAACGCTACTATGAGTGCGGCAATGACTTTATACTTGCGGACGAGGGCATTAACACAAAACCTGTTTCGTATAAAAGCAATAAAAGCGAAGTTATAATTTTGGGATACGCAAGCTCACTTTCGCGTGATATTGACAGTTTTTAGCACTTTTGATATAATATTCGGTATGTGAGGTGGCATAATTATGATTAAAAACATTATTTTTGATTTGGGCAGGGTTATTATTAATTTTGAACCTAAAGATATAATAAAAAATTTTTGTACCGATGATGATACAGTTAAACAAATAGATAAAGAAATTTTTGAAAACCCCGAATGGGTTATGATGGACGCGGGCGCAATTGATGAAAAAACATTTTTAAAAAATGCAAAACAGCGTCTGCCGTCGAATATTGAAAAATTGGCGGAGAAAGTGTTTTTAAATTGGCACAAATATTTAAATTATATACCCGAAACGGCAGAGCTTATTTATGCGTTAAAAGACAGCGGTTATAAAATTTATTTACTGTCAAATATAGGCGAAAGGGCACATGAAATAGTTAAAGACAATCCGTTTTTTGATGTGTTTGACGATTGTATTTTTTCGTGTGATGTAAAAATGATAAAACCCGATATTAAAATTTTTGAATACGCGGCGCAAAAATTTGGCGTTAAACCGAGCGAGAGTATATTTGTTGACGATATGAAAAACAACATAGAGTCGGCAAATAATGCGGGATTTAACGGTATTGTGTTTAAAAATGCGATTGACGCTGGTGAAAAAATAAAAAAAATAATACGGCAAAACCGAAAAAATGCATAAAAAATGTATAAAGGTGTTGTAAATACAGTAAAAAAATGGTATTATAATAATATTAATATAAAGATTATACTGAAAGGATTTGATATATATGGCACAAGCCAAAGCGGGCGAAAAATTTTATATTACAACCGCAATAGCGTATACATCGCGCAAACCGCATATAGGTAACAGTTACGAAATAGTGCTTACAGACGCAATAGCACGTTTTAAAAGACTTTTGGGGTATGATGTGTACTTTTTGACGGGTACCGACGAACACGGTCAAAAGATTGAAGAATGTGCAAAACAATCGGGAATAAGCTGTAAGGAGTATGTAGACGGTGTTGCGGGTGAAATACGTAATATTTGGAACTTAATGAACACAAGCTATGACAAATTTATAAGAACTACCGACGATTATCACGAAAAGGCAGTTCAAAAAATATTTAAAAAGTTTTATGAACAAGGCGATATTTACAAAAGCGAGTATGAGGGTTGGTACTGTGTTGCGTGCGAATCGTTTTATACCGAAACACAGTTAAACGACGGCTGCTGCCCCGATTGCGGAAAACCTGTTAAAAAAACGCAGGAGGAAGCATATTTCTTTAAAATGAGCAAATACCAAGACAGGCTGATGAAATATATTGAAGAACACCCCGATTTTATTCAGCCCGAATCACGCAAAAAAGAAATGGTAAACAATTTCTTAAAACCCGGCCTTCAGGATTTGTGCGTAAGCCGTACAACGTTTAAATGGGGTATACCTGTGCCGTTTGACGACAATCACGTTATTTATGTGTGGATAGACGCGCTTACAAACTATATTACGGCACTTGGATACGATGTTGATAAAAAAGGCGATTTGTACAACAAATATTGGCCTGCCGATGTGCACGTAATAGGTAAGGATATTTTAAGGTTCCATACCATATATTGGCCGATTATGCTTATGGCACTCGGAGAGCCGCTGCCCAAAAAGGTATTCGGTCACCCGTGGTTGCTTTTCGGAAACGATAAAATGAGTAAATCCAAGGGCAATGTATTGTATGCCGACGACCTTGTAAAACACTTTGGAGTTGACGCGGTAAGATATTATCTTTTGCGTGAAATGCCTTATGCACAGGACGGAACAATTACGCTTGAAACAATAGTTTCGCGGTATAATGCCGACCTTGCAAATACTTTGGGTAACCTTGTAAACAGAACGGTTGCAATGATTAACAAATACTTTGGCGGAAAAGTAAGCGCAAACGGCAAAACGGACGCGGTTGATAATGAGCTTAAACAGGCTTGTATAAAAACACGCGTCGATGTAGATAAAAAAATGGACGAGCTTAAAGTTGCCGACGCTCTTGACGCGGTTATTAACCTTGCAAAACGCAGTAATAAATATATAGACGAAACAATGCCTTGGGTACTTGCAAAAAGCGATGACGGCAAAGACCGTTTGGAATGTGTGCTTTACAACCTTGCGGAGGCAATACGGTTTATAGGTGTGCTTATAAGCCCGTTTATGCCCGAAACGGCGCAAAAAATTACAGAGCAGATAAACGGCGGCGAAATTAATTACAATTCAATTCTTGAATTTAACGAAAACGGAACTGTAACCGTGGGTGAGGCAAAACCGCTTTTTGCACGTTTTGACGAAAAGAAAAAAGTTGAAGAAGTTTCGGCGGCACTTTTTGCACCTGCCGAGAAAAAGGCTGAAGAAAATGCCGAAAAGGTAAAAAAAGAAAAAGAACAACTTGCAAATATTCCGAGTGAAATTACCATAGACGATTTTGCAAAAGTAAAAATGAAAGTGGGAATTGTACAGGAATGTAAGCACGTTGAAGGCGCCGACAAGCTTTTGGTGTCCAAAATTAAAATAGGCAATGAGGTACGCCAAATCGTATCGGGAATTGCAAAGTATTACACACCCGAGGAAATGGTGGGTAAAAAGGTTGTGGTTGTAACCAATTTAAAACCCGTAAAATTAAGGGGTGTATTGTCGGAGGGTATGATTCTTGCCGCGTCCGACGGTAAAAACTTATCGGTTCTTTCGCCCGAAAAACCCGAAATAGGCGACGGTACCGAAATCAGCTGAAAACGGAGATAATAAAAATGCTGTTTGATACACATGCACATTTAAATGACGAATCATTTGATAAAGACAGAGATTTTTTGCTTGCATCGCTGTCACGGGAAAATATAGCTTTATATACCGAAATAGGAACCGATTTAAAATCGTCGCGGCAGGCGCTGAAGCTTGCCGATAAATACGATTTTATTTATGCGGCGGTGGGTATATATCCGCACGAGACGAACGGTATAACGGATAGTACCATAGATGAGCTTAAAAAACTTTGTAGGCATAAAAAAGCTGTTGCAATAGGTGAAATAGGTCTTGATTATCATACCGATACCGCACCAAAAGAACAGCAAAAAATATGGTTTAAAAAGCAAATTAATCTTGCATACGAGCTTAATATGCCAATATGTGTTCACACGCGTGACGCTATGAAAGACACTATTGATATTTTAAGCGAAACGCCAAATAAAGGCGGTATAATACATTGCTTTTCGGGTAGTGCCGAAAGCGCGCAGATACTTGTTGAAATGGGGTTTTACATTTCGTTTGCCGGGCCTGTAACATTTAAAAACGCGCGCGGCTTACAAGCGGCGGCAAAAGCTGTGCCGCTTGAAAAAATACTTATAGAAACGGACAGCCCGTATTTAACCCCCGAACCTTTCAGGGGAAAGCGTAACTGCCCGATTTATGTAAAAGAAGTATGCCGAAAATTGGCGGAATTAAAACAAGTTACTTATGATGAAATGGAAAGAATTACATTTCAAAATGCGCTTGATGTTTATAAAATTAACATTTAAACCAAAATTCCCGTACACGCACCGTTTGATACACCGGTAATTGCAACCCTTTTTATGGTATGCGATATATCGGCATCACTCGGTGCGTGTATTTTTACATAATTTGTCATATGTCCCTCAAATATGCCGTCTTGAATTTTGCGTTCAAACAAAACGTCATACTCTTTGCCGACGAGCGAATTCATATAATTGTATTTAAGCTCATTGCACACCTGTGCCATTTTATGGCTGCGCACCTCTTTTGTTTTTTTATCTATCTGGTTTGGCATTTTATCCGCTTTTGTGCCTTTTCGGCGCGAGTATGCAAAAACGTGCGCCTCGGCAAATTTTATTTTTTTCATAAATTCAAGTGATTTTTCAAACTCTTCGTCCGTTTCGCCCGGAAATCCCACCATAATATCCGTTGTAAATGCAGGGTTTTCAAAGTACTTTCGTATAAGCTCGGTGCAATGCGCATATTCATCGGTTGTGTATTTGCGGTTCATTCGTTTAAGCGTTTCATCACATCCGCTTTGAAGCGATATATGAAAATGATTGCACATTTGAGGAATTTTGCTTATTCTCTGCACAAACTCTTCCGTTAAAAGACGGGGTTCCACCGAGCCGAAACGTATGCGTTCTATGCCGTCAACATTTGCGGCAAGCTCCGTTATATCTGCAAGCGATATATCTTTTAAATCACGTCCGTATGCCGCAAGGTTTATTCCCGTAAGCACAATTTCTTTAAATCCGTTTTGTGCAAGAGATGTAATTTCTTTTAAAATGCTTTCTTTTTTTCGACTTCTTACGGGTCCGCGCGCATAGGGAATAATACAGTACGAGCAAAACTCGGTACAGCCGTCCTCTATTTTAACAAACGCGCGTGTTTTGCCGCTGTATTGGGTTATATTCATTTGTTCGTAATCTTTTTGTTTCATTATGTCGGTTACCTGTTCCAATATTTTTGTGTCGCCGCCGGCCATATATTTTTCAACAATATCCGCAATATGCGCCCGTTCGCTTGTACCGAGCACAAGATTTACGCCCTCTATTTTTTTTACTTCATCGGGCGATACCTGCGAATAACAGCCTGCAACAACAATTACGGCATTGGGGTTTAAAGTATGGGCGCGGCGCACCGTTTGGCGGGACTTTTTATCGCCCGTTCCCGTAACGGTACAAGTATTTATAACATATATATCGCAAACTTCGCCAAAATCTTTTATTTGGTACCCTTTTGCCTTAAATTGTTCGGTCATTGCCTCCGTTTCGTATTGATTGACTTTACAGCCGAGTGTTAAAAATGCAACTGATATCATTGTGTT
>USKN01000075.1 GCA_900555295.1 uncultured Eubacteriales bacterium | reverse complement strand
CGAGAACTATGTGGAATGCAAAGAGTACGTTTATTTCTCTGGTTGCCAGCATTTCGTCCAAAGTTCCTGCTCTTCACAGGAGAACCATCCAGCCACCTGATGTACGGAACCTCTTCTACGAATAAATGCGGTAACTTCGCATTTATTATTTTTTTGCTTTAAATCATTCTTTTTGGTATAATTGACATAATTTTAACAATGTCAAAAAATGTATTTGTACATTGTTAAAACTACTTTTTAAGATATACAATACCAATAACACCCGCACCCGTATGCACACCTATGCAAGGACCTACCTCTACAATAATAATATTTTTAAACTCTGTTTTTTCTTTAATAAGGTTTGCAACCGTTTCGGCTTTTTCAGGGCAATTACCATGCATAACGGCAATTGTTTGATTTACATCAGGCTTTGCGGCAGCTTTCAGTATTTCAATCATTTTTGGAAATACCTTTTTGCTTCCGCGCACTTTATCACGGCTCATAACCAATCCGTCTTCAATTGCAAGAATGGGCTTAATATCCAATACCGACGCAACCAATTTTGCCGATGAGCTGATTCTGCCACCCTTTTGCAAATACTTAAGGTCGTCAACCGTTAAAATAATTTCGGTATTTTTTATGTTCTCATTAAGCATATCTATTATTTGCTGTTTGTCACTGCCGTCTTTTGCCATTTGCGCAGCCTTTATAACCCACATTCCGTAACCGTAAGTAAACGTGGTGCACTCAATAATATTTATATCAATATCTGCGCCTTCGTCTTCAAGTGTTTGCTTGGCAATATTTGCAGACTGGTATGTTCCGCTTGCTCTTGCCGAAAGCGGAATATAAATTATGGTATTGCCCTCATATTTTTTAAATTCCTCATAATGCTCCGCAACCGTTATTTGTGATGTTTTGGGAATTACTCCGCTTTTAAGTTTTTCGTAAAATTCGCCGGATGTAAGTTCGTATCTGTCTTTAAAATTCACTCCGTCAAACGATATATTTATTGGAATAAGATGTATTCCATATTTTTTTGCCGTTTCAAGATCGATATCCGACGCGGTATCGGTCATTATAATTATATTACTCATTTGGTTTTACCTCCTGTTTTACCAATCAAATTTTGTTAAAGAGCCCTGCGTTTCAAGATTTAAAAAATCATTTTGCTTTAAGGCTTCGTATATTACTACCGCAACCGAATTTGACAAATTAAGGCTGCGTGCACCGTCAATCATAGGAATACGGATACACTTTTCTTTGTTTGCCTTTAAAAGTGCCTCGTCAAGCCCTTTTGTTTCTTTGCCGAACAATATATAATCACTGTCGCAAAATTTAACATCGGAATATTTGTTAAGTGATTTTGTTGACGCATAATAAAAATTTCCGTTTTTATTTTTTTCAAAAAAATCGTTTATGTTATCATAAAAAGTTATATCGAGCAAATGCCAATAATCAAGTCCGGCACGTTTTAATTTTTTGTCGTCTATTTCAAATCCGAGCGGTCTTACAAGGTGAAGACGCGACCCTGTAGCGGCACATGTACGTGCAATATTACCCGTATTTTGCGGTATTTCGGGTTCTACCAATACTATATTAAACATAATGTCACCCCTTTAAATGTTAAATCAATGCTGGTTTGACTCTCTCTTGCCTATAGTGATTTAATAAAGTCGTTTATTCTTTCCATTGCGTTATTAATTTGCTTAACACTGTACGCATATGATACACGAATATGTCCCTCTCCGCTTTTGCCGAATGCCGTACCGGGTACAACGGCAACCTTTTGGCTTTCAAGCAGTTTTTCGCAAAACTCATCGGATTTAAGTCCGGTTGATTTAATTGACGGGAAAATATAAAATGCACCGAGCGGATTAAAACAGGTAAGTCCCATACTGTTAAATCCGTCAACTATAAGTTTGCGTCTGTCGTTGTATTCTCTGCGCATAAGCGTAATGGATTCTTCTCCGTGTTTAATTGCCTCAAGCGCCGCATACTGGCTTGTTGTTGGCGAACACATAATTGCGTACTGATGCACTTTTGTCATTTGCTTTATAAGTGCCGCATTAGCCATAACATAGCCCAATCTCCAGCCTGTCATTGCATATGTTTTTGAAAAACCGTTTACCACAATTGTGCGATCTTTCATACCGTCGATTGACGCTATTGACGAATGTGTGCCGCTATATGTAAGCTCGGCATATATTTCATCACTTAATACCATAATGTTATGCTTTTTAACAACATCAGCTATTTTTTCAAGCTCCTCTTTTGTCATAATGGCGCCCGTAGGATTGTTTGGGTACGATATGACAAGCATTTTTGTTTTATCGGTTATACTTTGTTCCAATTCATCCACCGTAAGTTTAAAAGCATTTTCAGCCTTTGTTTCGATCACAACGGGATTTCCGCCCGCCAATGTAATGCATGGTTTGTAACATACAAACGACGGCTCAACAACAAGCACATCATCACCGGGTTCGATAACGGTACGCACAGCAAGGTCAACGGCTTCACTGCCGCCCACCGTTATAAGCACTTCGTTCGGTTTATAATTAAGTCCGAATTTTGTTACATATTTGCATATTTCCTCACGCAGTTCAATAAGTCCTGCGTTTGAGGTGTAGTATGTTCTGCCCTTTTCAAGCGCATAAATACCGGCATCTCTTATATGCCACGGCGTAACAAAATCGGGTTCGCCTACACCCAAGCTGATAACGCCCTCTATTGTATTTGCCACATCAAAAAATTTTCGTATTCCCGACGGCTGCATTTCGGTTACTTTTTTATTAATAAATTTTTGTATATCAAAATTACTCATAAGCTGATTACCGGTCTTGTATCCGATTCGTCATCGTCAAAGATTATTCCTTCCTCTTTGTATTTTTTTAAAATAAAGTGAGTTCCCGTACTCACAACCGACTCCATAGGCGCAAGACGGTTAGCAACAAAAAGCGCAACTTCTTTCATAGTTTTACCCTCTATAACAACCATTAAGTCATATGCGCCCGCAACAAGGTAAAGCGATTGTACCTCGGGGTATTTGTATATTCTTTCGGCAATTTTATCAAATCCCTCGCCGCGCTGCGGTGTAACTTTAAGTTCAATCATAGCGGTAGCAAATGATTTGTCGGTATGTTCCCAATTAATAACGCTTTTGCTGCACAAAAGTATTTTTTTATCTTTAAGTTCGTCTATAGCGGAGGCGGCCTCTTCATAAGTCATATCGCACATAACGGCGAGCTGTTCCAACGGAGTCATACAATCTTTTTCCAAGAGTTCAAGCAATTTCATTTTTTTATCGTTTTTATCCATATTTCAAACCTCCAAACAATTATTATTCATATTATACCAAAAAAAACAAATAAATTCAATAGTTATTTTCCTTTTATTTTTTATTTGTATTTACCTTTTAATTGTAAATTTACGATTAAAAAGTGTTTTAAAATCCCAAAACACTTTATGTAACATTTTATCAGAGTCCGTTTTTAAATTTATAAAAAAATACACAATAAAATAACACAAAAATGGTAATATTTTTTATTGACATTCTTATTTTTATGAGGTATAATGTGTAAAATTTTAACAGTAGGGGGATTTTAAAATGCTTTCAACCAAACACGATAATAAACTGCCCGATTACGGTTCGTTTTTTGAAAGTGAAAAAAATTATGACAAAATTGTATCAAGACTTTTAAAAAGCTTAATGAAATCAAACATTAAAGAGTTTGTATGTTCCACTCTCCTTTTTATTGTAAAAAACTGCGGAGCGTGGCTTATACCCATTGTAACGGCAAATGTAATAAATATTGTATCATACCCCGATAAAAATCCGCTTAACCTGCTGTTTTTAAACGGATTGGTTTTAATTGTGCTTGTGGCGCAAAATTTATATACTCATCCGCTTTATGTTAATTATACAAGCCGTGCGCTGCGAAACATAGGTGCGGGTTTGCGAAATTCACTTATAAAAAAATTACAGCAACTTTCAATTACATATCATCAAGAGCTTAAATCCGGGGAACTTCAATCCAAGTTTATACGCGATATAGAAGCAATTGAAGGATTGTTAAGACAAATTATATTAAGCCTTATACCATGCATAATGACAATAATTGTAACCGTTGCGGTAACATTGAGTAAAAGTATTGTTGTGGCAGTATTTTTCGCGGTTATAATACCCGTTAATGTTGGTGTAATACGAATATTTAAAAAGAAAATACAAAAAAACAACCGCATTTTCCGAAAAGAAACCGAAAGCGTATCGGGGCAAATTACCACAATGCTTGAAATGATACCCGTAACAAAAGCGCACGGTCTTGAAAACACGGAAATAAATAAAATGGAAGCAAGCCTTAAACATATGAAAGACGCCGGAATAATTCTTGACCGTTCGCAAGCGCAATTTGGCTCGCTTGTGTGGGTTGCCGGAACGTTTATGAGCACGCTTTGCCTTTTGTTTACGGGATTTTTGGCATATAAAGGCAAAATGTCGGTTGGTAATGTGGTGCTGTTTCAATCGTATTTTAACACCATTACGGCTAATATTCAGGCGTTGCTTAATATTTATCCCGAATTTGCAAAGGGTGCCGAATCCATAAAATCCGTATCGGAAATAATGATATCCGATAATATAGAGAACAACGACGGTAAAATAAAACTTCGTTACGTTCACGGTACAATAAACTTTAAAGACGTATCATATAAATATCCCGGAGCGGATAAAGATGTTATTAAACATCTTAATTTAAATGTTGAACCGGGCGACTGTGTTGCATTTGTGGGTTCATCGGGTTCGGGTAAATCTACGGTTATGAATTTAATTATAGGCTTTTTAAATGCCACAAGCGGTGAAATAGATATTGACGGAAAACCCATTGAAATGCTTAACCTGCAAGATTACCGCCACTTTTTGGCGGTTGTACCGCAAAACTGCATATTATTTAGCGGTACAATTAAAGAAAACATTTTGTACGGTTTGGCAAATTACTCAAAACAAAGGTTTGAACAAGTGCTCGACCTTGCAAACATACGGGAATTTACCGATAAACTGCCCGACGGCATTAATACATATGTCGAAGAACACGGGGGCAATCTGTCGGGCGGGCAAAAACAAAGAATATCCATTGCACGTGCAATGATGCGTGACCCCAAAATAATAATATTGGACGAAGCAACATCAGCGCTCGACAATATATCCGAATATCACGTTCAGCAGGCAATGTCGAGCCTTATGAAAAACAGAACAACATTTATTGTTGCGCATCGTTTGTCAACAATACGCGACGCAAACAAAATAGTTGTTATGGAAAACGGCGAATGTATTGAGCAGGGAACATATGATGAATTAATGAAAAAACACGGTAAATTTTACGAACTCAAAACATTATCCGACAGAGAGTAAATTAATTGCTTAAAAACCGTATATATCTTGCCTGTATACGCATAATACTAACGGTGATTATATGTTAGGATTTATTTATGCCGCGGTTGCAGGTGCCGCAATGAGTATACAGGGAGTTATGAATTCACGTTTAAGCGAAAAAACAGGACTTTTTGAAGCAAATATGTTTGTACAGCTTACCGCATTTATATTATCTCTTATTGTTATGCTTATATGGGGAAACGGCAGTATTAAAGCACTTACGGAGGCAAAACCTCTTTATTGGTTTGGCGGGCTTGCGGGAATTTTAATAACCGTAACGGTTATGCTGTCCATTAAAGCGTTAAGTCCCGCCGTTGCAATATCTGCAATATTGGTTTCTCAGCTTGCCGTAGCGGCGGCAATTGACGCATTTGGCATTATGGATACACCGCGCTCGGAATTTACCGTAACAAAAGCAGCGGGACTTGTACTTATGCTTATAGGCGTTTGGCTTATTAAAAAAAATTAAAAAGGCTGTGGCAAAACGGTTTTGTTTTGCCGCAGTCTTTTTTAACTAAACTTTAATTGTATTTTTCGAGCTTATCCGCTACTTCTTTAAGTACGTTTACAACATTTGCTCTGTCAATCGAACCTTCGGTTATAACATATGCTACAGACGGCAGTAAAATCATTAAAATACTGCCCGCGCACGATATAACGCTGTCGCTGAAATTAAACATACCCAATATTCCCGAAACAATTGAAACAACAGCCACTATAAATTTTCGGCTTGTAAGTTTTTTTATCATTATGTATGCCACCTCCTTTAAATATGCTGAATGTACCATATAAAAAATCCGAGAAGAGTTGTAAATGTGGCGGCACATACCGCCCACAATGCACGTGTAAGACTTGAAAGACTCTTTATTAAATTATCTACATTCGTCTGCAAAACAGCTATTTCGGTTGTATGCTTTGTAAACATTTTATCTCCGCTTTCAAGACGTATCTCTATATCGTGAAATTTTTCCCGGCACGTATTGTTCATATCACAAATCATTTTATCGTTCCTTTCTTAACTGTTGGCAATTTTGCGTAAAATCCAATACAAGCTTGAATTTTCACATTCTGCTTTTTCAAGCGCCCGCACCGCCGCATTAACATCAGTAATCTTTATGCGCTGTGAAAGCTCCCATATAATATCGTTTGCCGTTATAAGGTTTTTTCTTTCCATATATCCTCCAAATTCTTTTACTGCAATTTCCTTGCCGTAGTTTTTCCATCTTGCCCGTTTTTTTCTCACATCTATGTGAACAAAAGTTTTATATAATCCTATACCGCCAAAACCTTTCATAATATATTCGGCATATTCTGCAATTTTAAGCGGTTCAATACCGTAAATACATATATCGGCCGCTGTTCCGCATATATGTTGACTGTTGGAAACACCGCCTATTTTAGCATTGTACGACGGAGTTCTGTATGCCGAATTAATATTAACGCTTTTATTAAATTTGTTTCGTATCATTTGCAGTATTCCTACAAGCTCCGTATCAATCAAAACTCTGTCACTTCCGTCACGGCATTTAAACTCGCCCACGGTAAAATTTGCCGATAAATTTCTTTTTGAACTTGATTTTACACTGTATACGTTTATCATAACCAAACTCCTTTGCTACTCTGCTTTGCATAAATCCGCAACACCTATATCGGCTATTGCCGCATTGGTAACAACAGTCGTATCGTCCCCTGACGGGTCTACGGGGGCTATCGGGTCAATTGGGTCTATCGGGTCAATTGGATCAATTGGATCAATTGGATCGTTCGGGGCATCTCCCGACGACGAATTGCCCTGTGCAATATTTACCCATTTATACTTAACGTTTCCGTCATCATCAACTCCGCTTCCCAAACATATATAAATTTTATCTTGTCCTTTTGAATACAAAACTGTAATTCTTCCTCTGTATTTCTCGCACGGTGTCGGCAAATATGAATACTCGGGTTTTGAATTAATTTTTATCATACCGTCAAACTCATATGTATCGTGAGAGTTTTCAAGTTTTTTAAGCAATGCCTCAACTTTAAAATACATTTTAAGCAGCAATGAAGGCTCGTTTTTTATGCGGGCTTTAATAAGCTCGCTCATACTCATACTCTCACCCACAACTATTCTGCCCTCGTCGGAATACCATACTGCCGAATATTCGCCGTCATCATTTAATTTATATGCCACAATCTGGTATCTTAAACTGCCCGATGTATTTGTTACCGTATTATCGGGCGACCATATTAAATATGTTTTTTGACTGTCTTCGTCCTTACCGCGTTCAATACAAGTATCATCATCTTTTATAATATTAAGTCGTGTGCCTATTCCCGTAATTAACGCCAAAGTAAGTCCGTCAACATTCTCATCGATTATAAATTTTACTTTATCAAAATTTTCGGTGTATTGGTTTATTGATATTTTTTCACTTCCGCAAGCTGACACGTCAAGCGTTATCATACTCATACAAAATCCCCCCTCGATACCGATATGTTACTCGGATATATTTCTTTAAGAAGTTCAAAACCCCCGTAAATTGCCTCGGCAACTTCGCACGCCTTTACGCTTTTCATTCCTATTCGTTCAAAGTGTGCAATAAACGACGCCTCGGATTTTGATATTTTTAAATTTCTCGGCTTAATTTTTCTTAAATAATTTTCAAGCACTGCACACATCATAGACGCGGCACAACAGCACAAATCATTGTTATTTATATGTTTTGCGCTGCTGTGTCCGCTTATTGCAAAAACAACACCCAGCTTATCTTTGCCAAACATAATTTTAGTCATAATAAATCAACCTTTCAACATATTTTTTCTTGCCGATTTAAGTATGGGTTCGCCCATATTCTGTGATTTTACGGCTTTTTTTAATGCGTCATCGGCATTTTGTGCATATGTTTTTGAATTGTCGCGCGCACTGTTTATATTAGGCTGAACATTTTTGTAAGCATTCTCAATAAG
>USKN01000074.1 GCA_900555295.1 uncultured Eubacteriales bacterium | reverse complement strand
TTCTTTTTCCAGGGATGTATCCTTTGTCTTCTCATATCCCTGCTGCAGGATCGACATAGCTTCATCGTACTCTTCATTTCCAATATAGGCTTTGGAAAGCTGGATATAGGCTTTGCTGTAATCCGGATCCAGTTCAATACATTTTAAAAGGGATTCGATGGCACTCTCGTAGTCCTCTTCCCCGACGTACTGGGATCCTTCCTTATAAAGATTCTCCGCTTCCGTCGAACTTGCCTGTGCCGCCTGAGTCGCATCGTTCACTGAAGCGTCTTTCTTGCCGCAGGCGGAACAACAGAGCATCACCGCCGCAGCCATAATCAAAAACCATTTTCTCATTCTAATTCCTCATTTTTTGCCGGAGTATTTTGTCATAGAGCAAAATTTTATCCGATTTGCAGTTTGTTTTTTATCCGGCTGATTTAAAGCTTACCAGTTTATAACTATACCATTTTTCTCTCTTTCTGTCCAGATGGAAGTCAGAGGAAAACTATGGCAGAATTTCGGCAAAAACAGGGACCAGCCATACAGCTGATCCCTGCAGTCATCTTTTATTCAGTTTTCACGAGGATCTTCAAAGCTTACGCCTCTACTTCTCCGCCTGCCGTTCTCGCTTCCACTTCCTTCTTCTGAACATCGCCAGGAGCCTGCTCGTAACGGCTGAACTCGTAGGAGAATAAGCCGATACCGCCTGTCATGGAGCGGAGGTCTGTATTGTAGCCAAACATCTCGGACATCGGTACATCCGCAACGATCTCCTGCTTTCCGCCATGGAGAGAGTTCATTCCGAGAACACGTCCTCTTCTTCTGTTTAAGTCACCCATAACATCTCCGGTATTTTCGTCCGGTACGGCTGCTTTAAGATTTCCGATCGGCTCAAGCATTACCGGTTCAGCCTGTTTTAGTCCCTCTTTATACGCAAGGGAAGCGGCTGTTTTAAATGCCATTTCCGATGAGTCTACGGGGTGGTAACTGCCGTCGAGCAATGTTGCTTTAAGCCCCGATATGGGAAATCCCGCAAGAGTGCCGTGCTGCATACTCTCTTTTATTCCTTTTTCAACCGCCGGGAAAAAGTTTTTGGGTACACTACCGCCGAATACTTTTTCCTCAAACACAAGCCCGTCGGTATCGCTCGGCTCAAATTCTATCCACACGTGACCATACTGTCCGTGCCCGCCCGATTGCTTTTTGTGTTTGCCCTCGGCTTTAACTTTTTTGCGAATTGCCTCTTTATACTCTATTTTGGGTTCGGTAAGGCTTACGTCCACACCAAACTTGTTTTTAAGTTTCGACACAATTATATTTATATGCATTTCGCCCGTACCCGATATTATTGTTTGGTGTGTTATGTTATTTTGCTTAACCTTAAATGTGGGGTCCTCCTCGCGGATTTTATTAAGACACAAATTTATTTTTTCTTCGTCTCCCTTTGCTTTTGGCACAACGGCCAAACTCATTACGGGTTCGCAAAATTCTATTTCGGGTGCCTTTATAATTTGTTTTGCGTCGCACAGCGTATCCGACGTGCTTGCAAATTGCAATTTTGTTACCGCACCTATATCGCCTGCCTCAAGATACGGCACTTCGGTTTGTTTTTTGCCGAATACTGTATAAATTTTTGCAAGCTTTTCATTTTCGCCTTTGTTTGCGTTAAACAGCGTTACATCCGGTTTTAGTATTCCCGACAGCACTTTAAAATACGACATTTTACCCACATAACTGTCTACAACCGTTTTGAATATGCGCAGTACAACAGGGTTTTGCGACGAACATACTATCTCTTTTATTTCGCCGTCTTTGTCGGTGCCGTAAAGACTGTCAAACTCATCGGGTGCGGGGAAATATTTTACTATTATATCCATAAGCCGTGCAATGCCTATGCCCAAATTAACGCTGCCGCACAGCACAGGTACAACCGTGCCGTCTTTTATACCCGTTTTAAGCGCGGTGCGTATTTCGTCCTCGGTAAAATCTATACCGTCAAAATACTTTTGCATAAGCTCCTCGCTTACCTCGGCTACCGCCTCGTTAAGCATTTCGCGGCTTTTGTTTGCGGTTTCGGTATAATCGGCAGGTATATCAACATATTGAGATGTACCGTTGTCGGCAAAAATTTTTGCTTTCATTTTTATAATATCCACAAACCCTTTAAATTTGTCACCGTCTTTAATAGGATATGTAAAAGGAGCGATTGCTTTGCCGAATTTTGAATCAAGCTGCATAATAACTTTATAATAATCGGCTTTTACATCATCTACTTTATTTACAAAAATAATTTTTGCCTTGTCCTTTGCAAGCGCCCACGCTTTTTCGGTACCGGCGCTTACACCCGATTTGCCGCTTACAACTATAACGGCGCTTCCGCATACGGCGGCGGACTCAATTTGCTCGCCCGCAAAATCAAAATATCCGGGTGTATCCAAAATATTAATTTTGATATCGTCCCATACAAGATTAAGCACGCTTGCGTTAATCGAAATTTGGCGCTTTATCTCCTCACTGTCAAAATCCGATACGGTATTTCCGTCGGCAATTTTGCCCGCCCTGTCGATTGCACCCGCTTTAAACAGCATACTCTCGCAAAGACTTGTTTTACCCGAGTGTCCGTGACCGAGCATACATACATTTCTTATGTCCTTTGTTTTAAAAGTTACTTGAGCCATAAATTTACAATCCTCCTTTATCACTTGTATAAAATATACTTACTTAATTAATTCTTTATAACATAAAAAAAATCCTCTTTTTATTAATAACAAAAATTGTAACGCGTTTATGTGCAACTTTTACAAAACATTTTAATTTTATTTAAAATATTTATTATTAATTAATTTTGCAAAGAAAATTTTATAAAAAAATTTAAAAAATTTTAAAAAACCCCTTTACAAAATTAAAATTTTATAGTAATTTATTATTATACGATTTTTTAAGTTAAAAAGGAGTAATTACAATTGAGTGATACGACCGAAAATATAAATAACGAAAAAACAAAATTGTGGTT
This sequence comes from uncultured Eubacteriales bacterium, assembly GCA_900555295.1. GTDB lineage: Bacteria > Bacillota > Clostridia > UMGS1810 > UMGS1810 > UMGS1810. Next base: position 5,398 of record USKN01000074.1, on the reverse strand, counting down.
GTGGCTTACAACAAAACCGCACCTTATGAGAAAAGCGTATAAGTTATATACCGATATGGGAAGCATAGAAGCAATATATAATGCCGAGCGTACCGATTATGAAAAATTTAAATATTTAAATACCGAAAACATAAATAATTTGTGCGATAAAACATTAAAATGCAATGATATAATAAACGCGTGCGTACATAACAGCGTGCGTATACTTACAATAGACGATAACGATTACCCCGTGCTTTTGCGCGAGATTGACGAACCGCCCGTGCTTTTGTATTGCAGAGGTAAATTTATTGACCTTAACAAATATTTATGCATAGGTATTGTGGGTACGCGCGATGTATCAAATTACGGCAGCAAGTGCACATACTTTATTGCAAAAGAGGCGGCGGATTACGGCGCAATTATTGTAAGCGGTATGGCGCTCGGCGTAGATACCGTTGCGCATACGGGTGCGCTTGAAGCCGATATGCCCACAGTTGCCGTTTTGGGCTGCGGAGTAAACAATGCTTACCCAAAATCCAATTTGCATCTTATGCATCAAATAATGGAAACGGGTATGGTAATAAGCGAATATCCCCTCAACTCCGAACCCGAGAGGTATCATTTTCCCGAGCGTAACCGTATTATTTCGGGTCTTTCGCGCGGGGTTGCGGTAATAGAGGCAGATATAAAAAGCGGCTCGCTTATTACGGCAAAGTGCGCATATAACCAAAACCGCGACGTTTTTGCCGTACCGGGCAACATAAACCAAATACACTCCAAAGGCACAAACCAGCTTATACGCGACGGCGCTTACCTTATAACAAGCGGCGACGATATAATATCGCACTACCGTTCAAATTATCCCGACGAAATATTAACGGGACTTAAAACGGCACAGGCAATACGTGCCGAAAAAAAACGCAAAATAGACACAATGGCGTACATTGACGAAAATATTGATTATCGTCTTTATCCGCCCGTAAAAGAGCGTCAAAACCAAAATTTAAACAATATAACAAGCATAACCGACGCATCTGCCGCGTCACGTTTTAAAAAACCCGACCGCGGTACAATAAAAATTACAAAAACAGAGGATTTGCCGCCCGATGAGAGAATACTTGCGTATCTTTCGGACACGCCTATGCATATAAATAAACTGTGCGAACTGTGCAAGCTTAAAATAAGCGATATTAACTCGACGGTATTATGTCTTGAAATTGCGGGTAAAATAACCAAACATCCGGGTAATTACTATACCAAAAACACCAAATAAAATTAAGGAGATTATTTTTAAAATGTCACAAAAACTTGTTATTGTGGAGTCGCCGTCAAAGGCGGCAACAATTAAAAAATATCTTGGCAAAGGCTATACCGTTACGGCAAGCAACGGTCATATTATAGACCTTCCCAAAAGTCAGCTGGGAATAGACACCGAAAACAATTACGAACCCAAATATATAACAATCCGCGGTAAAGGCGACCTTGTAAAATCACTTAAAAAACTCGCCAAAAATTCCGATAAAATATATCTGGCAACCGACCTTGACCGTGAGGGAGAAGCTATTAGCTGGCACCTTGCGAACTTGCTTAATATAGATAAAAAATCAGATTGCCGAATTACATTTAACGAAATAACAAAAAAAGCAATATCGGCAGGTATAAAAAATCCGCGCCCCATAAACGAGGACTTGGTTAACGCACAGCATGCGCGCCGTGTACTCGACAGAATAGTGGGTTACAAAATAAGTCCGCTTTTATGGAAAAAAGTTAAAAAGGGTTTAAGCGCTGGCAGAGTGCAGTCGGTTGCGGTAAAGCTTGTATGCGACAGAGAAAACGAAATAAAGGCTTTTGTACCCGAAGAATATTGGACGCTGGACGCAAACCTTATTAAAAACCGCAAAAAGTTCACCGCCAAATTTTACGGCATAAACGGCAAAAAATACGAGCTTAAAAACAAACAGCAGGCGGACGAAATTATAAACGCGGTAAAAGACAGCGATTTTGCGGTAACGGCCGTAAAACAGTCGCCAAAGAAAAAATCGCCCGCACCTCCGTTTATTACAAGTACGCTCCAGCAGGAGGCAGGAAGAAAGCTTGGGTTTAAATCGGTGCGCACAATGCAGGCGGCACAACAGCTTTACGAGGGTGTAAACGTAAAAGGCAAAGGTCAGATAGGTCTTATAACATATATGAGAACCGACTCTTTGCGTATATCGGACGACGCACGCGCCGACGCAAAGCAGTTTATACAAAACACATACGGCGAAAGCTATTTGCCCGCAAAAGAAAGAATTTACAAAACAAATAAAAACGCGCAGGACGCGCATGAGGCAATACGTCCGTCGTATGTAGACATTACTCCGTCGCAGATTGAGGGTTCGGTATCTGCCGACCAATACAAAATATATAAACTTATATGGGAAAGATTTATGGCAAGCCAAATGGCAGACGCGGTATACGACACCGTATCGGTAACGGTTGAGGCAAATTCATACACATTTAAAGCGTCGGGTTCAACCGTAAAATTTGACGGTTTTACAAAACTTTACGTTGAAAGCAAAGATGCCGACGAAAAGAAAGATACCAAACTTCCCGAACTTGAATGCGGCGATGTGTTAAAACTAAACGGACTTGAAAGCCTGCAGCACTTTACACAGCCGCCCGCACGATATACCGAAGCGTCGCTTATTAAAACGTTTGAAGAACTTGGAATAGGCAGACCGTCAACTTATTCGCCCACAATTACCACCATAATATCGCGCGGATATGTAATAACCGAAAAGAAAAATTTAATTCCAACAGAACTTGGCTTTATTGTAAACAGCGTTATGACCGAAAACTTTAAAGATATAGTAAACGTAAAGTTTACCGCCGAGATGGAAACCGAGCTTGATAAAATAGAAGAGGGCGAACTTGATTGGCGTAAAGTAATAGACGATTTTTACCGTCCTTTTGAAAAGGTGCTTAAAACCGCCGAGGAAAATATAGGCGATATTGAAATAAAAGACGAAGTAAGCGATGTGCCGTGCGACAAATGCGGACGTTTAATGGTTTATAAACACGGCAAATTCGGCAAGTTTTTGGCGTGTCCCGGTTTTCCTGAATGCAGAAACGCAAAGGCCATTGTAAAAGATATAGGCGTAAGCTGTCCCAAATGCGGCGGTAGTGTTATAGAAAAGAAAACAAAACGCGGCAGAGTATTTTACGGCTGTCAAAACTACCCCGACTGCGATTTTACATCGTGGGATAAACCCACAAACCAAAAATGCCCGTCCTGCGGTTCGGTTATGTTTGAAAAAAAGGGTAAGAAGATAAGCTATTACTGCCCCGAATGTGATGAAAAAAATTCAGCCAAAAAGGAAAATAAAAAATGATGTCAACCAATTTACCCACAGTTAAAGTTATAGGCGGCGGCCTTGCAGGCTGCGAGGCGGCTTGGCAAATAGCGCAAAGGGGCATAAAAGTAAAGCTTTATGAAATGAAACCCAAGTGTTATTCACCCGCTCACAATTCGGAATTTTTGGCGGAGCTTGTGTGTTCAAACAGTTTGCGTTCCGACTCAATCGATAATGCGGTGGGACTTTTAAAGCAGGAAATGAGAATGTTAAATTCGCTGATTATTGAGTGCGCCGACAAAACAAAAGTACCTGCCGGCGGCGCGCTTGCGGTTGACAGGTTTGGATTTTCAAAGCTTGTAACTCAAAAAATAACAGAACACCCAAATATTGAGCTTGTATGCGAAGAAATTTCGGAGATTGACCCCGACGAATATACGGTTGTGGCAAGCGGTCCTTTAACGGCGGGTACGCTTTATGATTCAATAAACAGTTTTTTTGCCGATGCCGGCGAAAATAACGAGTATTTGCACTTTTATGACGCGGCAGCGCCAATAGTTACCTTTGACAGTATAGATATGACAAAGGCATACAAAAAGGCACGTTACGATAAAGGCGGTGCGGATTATATAAACTGCGCTATGACAAAAGAACAATATGAATTGTTTTACAGCGAGCTTATAAGCGCCGAATGTGCCCAATTGCACGAACACGATAAAAAGCTTAAAGTATTTGAGGGGTGTATGCCCGTTGAAGAAATGGCAAAAAGGGGAAAAGAAACGCTCCTGTACGGTCCGCTCAAACCCGTGGGACTTGAGTATCCGGGAACGGACAGGATACCCTATGCGGCGGTGCAGTTGCGCCAAGACAATAAAGACGGCACTTTATATAATATAGTTGGTTTTCAAACGCATTTAAAATTCGGTGAGCAAAAGCGGGTGTTTTCGCTTATTCCGGGGCTTGAAAATGCCGAGTTTGTACGCTACGGCGTAATGCACCGAAATACATTTATAAACTCACCAAAACTTTTAAATAAATACTATCAAACTTTAAAAAGCGAAAAAGTATTTTTTGCGGGACAAATTACGGGTGTGGAAGGATATGTTGAATCCGCGTCGTCGGGTTTATGCGCCGGTATAAATATTGCACAGCTTATAAAAGGCGGGCAAATGACAGATTTTACCGACAAAACCGCCACGGGCGCACTTGCTCTTTATATAAGCGAAAATTCGGAGGGTAATTTTCAGCCTATGAATGTAACTTTTGGCCTTTTTGCACGTCCCGAAATAAAATTCAGAAAAAAAAGAGAAAAAAATGCCTATTTGGCGCAACAGGCTTTAAAAATAATTGATAGTATGGAAAAGTGTTAGGCAATGCGTGTTCGAGTCTCGTCTGTCTAACCCAACGGTGTTTATTTGGTGTGAAATTTATATATGACAACATAGCAATTTCCTTTGTGTTAATCGTTTTAAGATAAATATATTTTACGCAAAAATTGCTATGTTGTCTGTATTTTTATGTGTTGCACTTTATATAACAACCAACAAAACAAAAGGCTTTCCCGCGAGGGGAAGCCTTTTGTTGCGTGCTGAATTAATTTTTTTATTTATAAAATCCGTAAGATAAATTATTTTCTGGGCGGCTTAACATTTATATCCGCCTTAATACTTCCGCATATTTCGCCGTGCTGCTGCTCAAACTTGCGTATACTTTCACGCACCAACACAAGCACGTGACTGTTTATTGAACGTCCCTCGTAATCAGCTACATAAGATAATTTTGCAAGCATTTCTTCCTCTATTCGTATTGATACACTTTTAACAGCCATTATTTTACCTCCTTTTTAGATATATTGTATATTTATTTTATGCCCAAATTGTGGTATAATGTTGTAAATGAATATACAGTATATCTATAAAATTGGAGGAATTCAAATGGCAGTAATTTGTTTTGGGGGACCGCCCAATATTTTTATTAATAAAAAGAAAAAAGACACGCTTTATAATTTATGTAAAAACTTGTGTCAAAATACAATGCGGCAGAGTTTTGGGTTTCGGGCGAGGGTGCGTTTTATTGTACCG
>USKN01000073.1 GCA_900555295.1 uncultured Eubacteriales bacterium | reverse complement strand
CGAATAACCTTTCACTTCCCGGAAAATTTTACTTGTTTTTTTAATAAAATTGAATGTAATTTATCAATTGTCATAAAAAGACGTAAATATTAAAAAAATCTGGTAAAACGTATTGACATACCGCATAAAAGGTTATATAATTATAATCGTTTAAAGTTTAGTGTTTCTAAACAAAAATTTTACTATTAAAAACAAAGACGGGTGTTTTAAGTGGAAATAGGAAATAAATTAAAACAGCTTCGCGTAAAAAACAATTTAACTCAAGAGGAACTTGCGGACAGGTGCGAATTGTCAAAGGGATTTATATCTCAAATTGAACGTGATTTGGCATCGCCGTCAATATCCACACTTTCCGACCTTTTGCAATGTTTGGGTACCGACCTTAAAGATTTTTTTAACGATGCGGCCGATGAAAACGTTGTTTTTAAAAACGAAGATGTTTTTGTTAAAGAAAATAAAGATGACGGAAACATTATTAATTGGATTGTTCCGAACTCTCAAAAAAACAGTATGGAGCCTATTATAATTGAATTATCGTCCGGCGGAAAATCGTATACCGATGTACCGCACGATGGAGAGGAGTTTGGATATGTGCTTTCGGGCAATGTAGAACTTAATCTCGGGGGCGAAAAATATAAAGTTAAAAAAAATGAAAGCTTTTATTTTAAGGCGAACAGGGAACATTACATAATAAATAAAAGCAATACAAAGGCTAAAGTGTTGTGGGTATGCACTCCGCCGAATTTTTAAACTATATTAACGAAAGGATTTTGCCATATGTATAATCATCTTATTGAACTTAACGGCATTTCTAAAAGCTTCGGCTCAAATGAAGTGCTTAAAAATATAGATTTATATATTGATGAAAATGAATTTTTAACATTGCTTGGACCGAGCGGCTGCGGAAAGTCAACAATGCTGCGTATACTTGCGGGTTTTGAAGAGGTAACAAGCGGTACAGTGTTTTTTGAGGGAAATAATCTTGCACATATTCCGCCTTATAAGCGTAAAATAAATACGGTTTTTCAAAAATATGCTCTTTTTCCGAATATGAATGTGTACGATAATATAGCATTCGGACTTAAAATAAGTAAATTCAGTTCCAAAGAAATAGAACAAAAAGTACACAGTGTACTCGAACTTGTAAATTTAAGAGGATTTGAAAACAGAAGCGTAACATCTCTTTCAGGCGGTCAGCAGCAAAGGGTTGCAATTGCAAGGGCTATTGTAAACAGACCCAAAGTGCTTTTGCTTGACGAACCTTTAGCGGCGCTTGATTTAAAATTAAGAAAAGGAATGCAGCTTGAACTTAAAAATATGCAGCGCGAACTAGGCATTACATTTATATTTGTAACGCACGACCAAGAAGAAGCGCTTACTATGAGCGACACAATAGTTGTTATGAACGAGGGAGCAATTCAACAAATAGGTAAACCTGATGACATATACAATGAACCCAAAAATGCATTTGTTGCCGATTTTATAGGCGAGAGCAATATTTTGGACGGTGTAATGCCCAAAGATTGTGTTGTTAACTTTTGCAATACCGAATTTGAATGTGTTGATAAAGGTTTTGCCGCAAATGAAAACGTTGATGTTGTAATACGTCCGGAGGATATTTATTTGCTTGAACCGGATGTCTGTAAGCTGCGCGGTACCGTAAAAAGTGTGCTGTTTAAAGGCGTTCATTATGAAATGACGGTTGAAAGCAACGGTTTTACTTGGCTTGTACACGATACTCAAATGTTCCCTGCGGGAAAGCAAGTGGGTATATTTGTAAAGCCGTTTGATATACATATAATGAAAAAACTGTAATGCAGGGGAGGCAGACTCAATTGTTTAAAAAATCATTGGCGTATCCTCATCTTTTGTGGATGACGCTGTTTGTTATAGTACCGATTGTACTTGTACTTATATACAGTGTTACCGTTGTTGCAATAGACGGTACAACGCATATCGGTCTTGATAACTATATTAAATTTTTTGATATTACATATATGAAAATATTTGCAACATCATTGTGGATTGCACTGTTGAGTACTGTTTTTTGCCTTGCTTTGGGTTACCCGGCGGCAATGATTTTGGCAAATAAAGACAGACTGCGTATTCAGCAGGGTAAAAAAACAACGGGAATGCTTATGCTTTTTGTTATGCCAATGTGGATGAATATGATGCTCAGAACATATTCATGGCTTACAATTCTTGAAAAAAACGGTTTGCTTAATATGATATTGCGTGCGCTTAATTTGCCTGACGCAAACGGCATAGTAAACACAATACTCGGTCTTTTCGGAATAGGTACGGTAAAAATAATATATACTAATTTTGCCGTTATACTCGGCATGGTTTATAACTTTGTTCCGTTTATGATTTTGCCGATATACTCGGTATTAATAAAAATTGATGAAAGCATAATTGAAGCCGCACAGGATTTGGGTGCAAACTCAGCAAGAATATTTTTTAAAATAATTTTGCCAATGAGTGTACCGGGAATTATAAGCGGAATTACAATGGTATTTTTACCGTCAGTTACAACATTTTATATTTCAAACATATTCGGCGGCGGAGAAATAATGCTTATAGGTAATGTTATTGAGCAGCGTTTTTTGACGGGCGGTGATTGGAATTTCGGTTCGGCAATATCGATTATTATGATGGTGCTTATATTTATTTCGATGAAAATAATGGATTTATTTAACAAAGACGGACAAAGTTCCGCCACACTGTAAAGGAGGCGTATAATTGCTATGACGGGAGAGAATAAAACAAAAAGTTTTGCGGAAAACTTTTATATGTTTCTTATGCTTGTGTTTTTGTACGCGCCTGTTATTATTTTAATTGTTTTTAGTTTTAATAATTCAAGGTCGAGAGGCATATGGGGCGGATTTTCTTTAAAATGGTATGAGCAAATGATGCGTGACAGTCAGCTTATGGGTGCGCTTAAAACAACGCTTGTTGTAGGTGTGCTGTCGGCAATTATATCTGCTGTAATAGGTACGGCAGCGGTTATGGGAATTGAGGCATTTAAAAACCGTGCCGTTAAAAAAGCGGTAACCACAGTAACAAACATACCCATAGTAAGCAGTGAACTTGTAACGGGAGTATCGCTTATGATACTTTTTATTGCGCTTAAAATACCGCGCGGAATGTTTACAATGCTTCTTGCACATATTACATTTAACATACCTTATGTTATGCTTTCGGTTATGCCCAAAATGAAACAGCTTGACAAATCTATGTACGAGGCGGCGCTTGATTTGGGGGCAAAACCTTGGTACGCATTCAGACAAGTTGTAATGCCGGAGCTTATGCCGGGTATTATAAACGGATTGCTTATAGCGTTTACATTGTCTATAGATGATTTTGTAATAAGCTATTTTACAACGGGAAACGGTGTAACAAATTTATCTATATATGTGTATACAATGGCAAAAAGACTTAATCCGAAAATAAACGCTCTTTCAACCGTTATGTTTGTTTCGGTAATGGTATTGCTGTTGATTATAAATAAGCGTGCGTCAAAAGACAAAGATGAAAACGTATTAATGGAGGGATAATTAAAAAATGAAAATTACTTTTAAAAAAGCAACTGCTGTTGTTGCTGTATTTGCAACTGTAATATCTTGTGCCGTTGTGTTAACGTCTTGCGGTGACAAAAACAAAACAGTACTTAATGTATACAATGTGGGCGACTACATAGATGAAGAGGTACTTGATATTTTTGAAAAAGAAAACCCCGATATAAAAGTAAATTACGAAACCTTTTATACAAATGAAGAAATGTATATTAAAGTATCCAACAACAGCTCGGCATATGATGTTGTTGTACCGTCGGATTATATGGTTGAACGTATGATAAGCGAAAACCTTTTAAACGAAATAAACTACGATAATGTACCGAATATAAAAAATATAGGTAAACAGTATTTAAATCAGCCTTATGATGAAGGTAATAAATATTCGGTTCCTTATATGTGGGGAACAATGGGAATACTTTATAACAAAAAAATGGTAAAGGAACCTGTTACATCGTGGAAAATACTTTGGGACAAAAAATACAAAGACAATATTTTTATGCTTGATTCCGAACGCGACAGTACGGCAATTGCTATGAAAATGCTTGGTTATTCTATGAACAGCAGTGATGATAAAGAACTTGCTGAAGCACAAGACGCACTTATTGAACAAAAAGATTTGGTACTTGCATATTGCGGTGACGAAGTTAAAGATAAAATGATAGCGGGCGAGGGCGCAATGACTATTGCCTGGTCGGGCGACGCATATTTTTGTATTACCGAAAATTCTGATTTGGCCTATGCAATTCCCGAAGAAGGCTCAAACCTTTGGTTTGACTCTCTTGTAATTCCCAAAACCAGCAAACACCAAAAGCAAGCTGAAAAATTTATAGACTTTATGTGCCGTCCCGATATTGCAAAGAAAAACGCCGAATATATAGGTTATTCCACGGCAAATGAGGCAGCACGAGAGCTTTTGGATGATGATGTTAAAAATGACGAATTAAGATATCCCGATTTAAACACGCTTCAAAATATGGAAGTGTTTAAATACGACAAGGCATTAAGCAAAAAAATTTCCGATATTTGGCTTCAGGTTAAAATGAAATAACGGGAATAATAACTGTAATAATAACTTTTGGCTTTATTGTTATATCTAACGGAGGACTGTATATGGACAGCAATAATAAAAAGAAAATTGGTTGTGCGGGTCTTGCGGTACTTGCGGTTGTAATAATTTTACTTAATAATATTTTGTTTGGTTCTTTATTTTCACAAAAGGTTAAAGAGGTTGATTATAACGTATTTTTGGACGAACTTGAAAATAAAAATATAGATGAAGTTCAAGTAGGCGAAACAATGATATATTTTTCGCTTAAAGACGAAAAAAACGAAAAAACCGATGCAAATGATGCGAAAAATTCTTTTGCGGCAATCATTAATAAAGAAAATGGCAAAAAAATATACACAACTGTACTTATGGACGACGCAATGCTTGTTGAAAAGCTATATCGCGCAGGTGCGCACTTTTCAAAAGTACAGCCAAAACAGCTAAATCCTATACTTGAACTTTTAATAAGTGTTGTATTACCTATAGTTCTTATGTTTTTTCTGTGGCGGTTTATGTTTAAACAAATCGGCAAGGGCGGCAATATGATGAGCTTTGGCAAATCAAATGCCAAAATTTATGTTAAAGCGCTCACGGGCAAAACATTTGCCGATGTTGCGGGACAGGATGAGGCAAAGGACGCATTAAACGAAATAGTGGATTTTTTGCATAATCCCCAAAAATATTCCGATATAGGCGCAAAACTTCCTAAAGGCGCACTGCTTGTGGGTCCTCCGGGAACAGGTAAAACACTTCTTGCCCAGGCTGTTGCAGGCGAGGCAAATGTGCCGTTTTTTTCAATCAGCGGCTCGGAATTTGTGGAAATGTTTGTTGGTATGGGTGCCGCAAAAGTACGTGATTTGTTTAAACAGGCAAACGAAAAAGCGCCTTGTATTGTGTTTATAGATGAGATAGATACAATCGGTAAACGCCGTGACGGAAACATAAGCGGCAATGATGAACGCGAACAAACATTAAATCAGCTTTTAACCGAAATGGACGGGTTTGACGGAAACAAGGGTGTAGTAATTCTTGCCGCAACAAACCGCCCCGAAACATTGGATAAGGCTTTATTAAGACCGGGACGTTTTGACAGACGTATTCCCGTTGAACTTCCTGATTTATCGGGCAGGGAGGCAATTTTAAAAGTACACGCTCAAAAAATAAAAATGAACAGCAATGTGGATTTTTCGGCAATTGCACGTGCAACGTCGGGTGCGTCGGGTGCTGAACTTGCAAATATTATTAACGAGGCGGCATTAAGAGCTGTACGTCATAAGCGCGAGCTTGTAACGCAAAACGATTTGGAAGAGAGCGTTGAGGTTATAATTGCGGGATACAGGCGTAAAGGTATGGTTGTATCTGCCGACGAGAAGAAAATTATTGCATACCACGAAGTGGGGCATGCACTTGTTGCGGCAAAACAAAAAAATACCGCTCCGGTGCACAAAATAACAATTATACCGCGTACATCGGGTGCACTTGGATACACAATGCAAGTTGATGAAAACGAACACTTTTTAATGAAAAAAGAACAAGCATTTAATAAACTTGCCGTATATACGGGAGGGCGCGCTGCGGAGGAAATTGTGTTTAACGAAATTACAAGCGGAGCGTCGAACGATATTGAACAGGCAACAAAACTTGCCCGCGCAATGGTAACACGATTTGGAATGTGCGGCGAATTTGGAATGGTGGCATTTGAAAGCGTTAACAATCCGTATTTAAGCACCGATACATCTCTTACCTGTTCTCCGGAGACCGCGGCACGTATTGATGTTGAAGTAATAGAACTTGTAAAACGAGCACACGATACCGCAAAAAAAATACTTGTTGAAAACAGACAAAAGCTTGATGAAATTGCAGCATTTTTGCTTGAAAAAGAAACTATTACAGGCGAAGAATTTTTAAATATTTTAAATAAAGAAACCACAACCAATGAAACAGTAAAATATACAGAGGAGAACATATGAAAAATATAAAAAGAATTTGTTTGGCATTATTTATTATGCTTTTTACGGCTACAAGCGCATTTGCATCGGAGAGTGCGTTTAATGAATTTAAAAAGATTGCTGATAACGAAATGTATTCGGGAACAATAACTTATTCGTTTGATAATAAGCTGTTAAAATCTCTCGACTTTATGAGCGATTTACAGGCGGAAATAAACAAAGACGGTGTTTATTATTCACCTTTCGGTTCAATGTTTGATTATAAATCTGTTGCCGAAAGTTTGTTTGACGCTAAATACAATGCAAGCATAACATACAGCCTTTCAAAAGATTATAAAAAGTTTGAAGCAAGCTATGAAGTAACTTGCAATGCACCCGTTACCGTTAACAAAAACTTTAAAAATACCTCGGAATTTGTTACAAGAATGTGGATAAAATATGATTTGTCAAATGCCGAAAAACCGTATTATGATGTAATATATGAATATCCGTTTATGGGCAAGTATATGCATATTTCATCAGACAATATGAACGACGACAATACTTACAATGATTTGACGGAATGTTTTGTAAACAGTGATTTTATAAAGGAATACAGAAACAGTTTATTTGATATTATAAAAAACACTGCAGCTGTTGAACGTTCGGGTAATAAATTTACAGTAAAAATAACCGACGGCGGTTTTAAAGAAATTTTAAACGGTACTGTTAAAATATACACAGCAAAGTTTAAAGAGTATTATGAAAAAAATGCGGCTAGTGAAGATTTAAACAATTTTAAAACTTTTATGTCGGATGCAAAAGTTCTTGCTAACGAAATTATGCACGTGCCTTTTATAGGTTCTGACGGTATAACCGTTACAATTGACACCGATGGAAGAAAAGTAAATTCAGTAAACGTTGCGGCAGATGTTGATACAAACGTTAAAAAAATTGCCGATGCGGTTGATACTGCCATTACCAAATTAAATGTGAAAGGCGAAAAGGCCGAAAACTATACAGGATTATTTGACGGAGTTGAAACCGATATAGAAGACCCGTTTAAAGTAATTACCGAACAAAATAGCGATATAAAATGCAAAATTAATGTAAAATATGAGTATAAAGATTTTAACAAAAAAGTTAAAATTATTTATCCGAAGCTTGACGGTACAAATACATTTGATTTTTCGGCAAATGACCCCGATTTCGGATATACTAATTATGATGAAAATGATTATGCGTCAATTGATGTGGATAAAGCCCCGTATGCTGTAGACGGTACAATTTATATCCCGCTTAAACCTTTGCTTAATGAGTGCGGCATTGAGCCGGATAATATAACATATACTCAAAACGGAAGCGCGGCGGCAATTGCGGCAATCGGTAATACCAATTCAAAGTTTAATTTTGGTATGGCGGTATTTAACATAGGTGTAAACAGCGTTGTAATTGACGGTGAAGAATATTATCTTTCGGCTCCCGTTATTGAAACAGACGGAATGACATATGTTCCGAGCGACTTTTTATATAGATTTGGCGGAGAATTGACTGATATGACCTGTTATGGAAATAATTATACACATTACTCAATAGAGTTTAATGAAGATAATTCGGATATGTAACATATAAAAAACTGATGTAAGATGAAAATAATCTCTTACATCAGTTTTTTTATTGGTGTCTTTAGACGGAAAAATAAAGGGGTGTTTATTTTATTTATCAGAAGAAAATGATTAAATTTAATTGATAATAAAATACTTAATGAGATGATAATTTGATGAGTAACGATACTAAATACGAATATGTAAAATTTGCCATTAAAGCTGTTGGTAAAACAATTATTTATTAATTTGTATATAGGGGCTGAAAGCCAAAATGCGGCTTTCAGCCCCAAAAACTAATCAAATTATATCATTTTGGAGTCTAATTTAAAGTTTGTACAAAATAAGGGATTGCCCCAGAAAAATTTAATTTTTGCTCATTTTAATATGAGTTTTTTTGTTACCAAAAATTAAACATTAAAAAAAGACCTCAACCAAAGATCTTTTTCGTGATTTTAGGGCTTCTTAAAC
>USKN01000072.1 GCA_900555295.1 uncultured Eubacteriales bacterium | reverse complement strand
ATTATTTTTTAGCAATAAAGTTACTATAACAAAGAAAACCAGTCCAAGGACAAATTCCCAAATTGCTTTTTCATGATAAAAATTAAAAAATTGTAAACAATAAATATTATTTACAATGAGGAGTGGTATGTATGGAAATATTAAGAGTAATTATTGTGTCAATAGCGTCCATTATAGTACTTTTTTTCTTAACCAAACTTATAGGCAACAAACAAATAAGCGAAATAACCCTTTTTGACTATATTAATTCAATCACAATAGGCTCAATTGCCGCCGATATGGCAATTGCCGAAAACGGAAAGGTTATGCCGCCTCTTGTGGCAATGGTGGTTTATGCGCTTGCCGCGGTGCTTATATCGTTTATAAACAACAAATCCATAAAAGCACGCAGGTTTATAACGGGTAAGTCCATAACGCTTATGGATAACGGTGAAATTTATATTAAAAACTTAAAGCGTGCACATCTTGATTTGGGCGAATTTTTAACCTTGTTAAGAACGCAGGGGTATTTTAACATTGCGGATGTTCACGCGGTGTACCTTGAGCCGAACGGGCAGGCGTCAATATTGCCTAACGATAATATTCGTCCCGTAACGCCAAAGGATATGAAACTTAATGTAAGCCAAAGCAATGTATCGGTTATTGTTATTATGGACGGTAAAATGCTTGATAAAAATATAGACGAACTTCATCTCGACAGAAAATGGCTTATATCACGGATAAAAGTAAACGGCGCTTCGTCGGTTGATGATGTTGTACTTGCCTCCATAGACAACAGCAATAATTTAAGCGTATATCTTAAAACGGACAAAGCACCGCAAAATGATAATTTTCAATAAAACAACAGAAAATCCGGGCATATAAAAAATAATACGCTCGGATTTTTTAACGCTTTTTTTATCCGTTTATATTAAAAAATGCTCCCAATCCCAAGTAATCAGCGCTTTGCCCAAGTTCTTCCTCTATTCGTATAAGCTGATTGTATTTGCTTGTTCGGTCGCTTCGGCAGGGTGCGCCCGTTTTAATTTGTCCCGAATTAACCGCAACGGCAATGTCGGCAATTGTTGTGTCCTCCGTTTCGCCCGAACGGTGGGAGATAACGGCGGTGTACCCTGCACGGTTAGCCGTTTGTATTGCCGAAAGCGTTTCGGTAAGCGTTCCTATTTGATTTACTTTAATAAGAATTGAATTGGCACATTTTCTTTCTATACCCGTTTTAAGACGTTGTGTATTTGTAACAAACAAGTCGTCGCCCACAAGCTGTATTTTACTGCCGAGAGCTTTGGTAAGCATATCCCAAGCGTCCCAATCGTTTTCGCCAACGCCGTCCTCCAATGATATTACGGGATATTTTTTGCATATATCCTCCCAATAATTTATAATTTGTTGTTTGGTAAAGTGTAATTTGGATTTTGGCTGGGTATATCCGTCGCCGTCCGCCCATTCGCTTGCGGCGGCGTCTATTGCAATTTTAAACTCGGTATCGGTGTTGTAGCCGGCGCTTTTTATTGCTTCGCAAATAACTATAAGCGCCTGTTCATCGTTTTCAAGCTGCGGCGCAAAACCGCCCTCATCGCCTACCGCGGTTGAAAATCCTTTTTCGGAAAGCAGTTTTTTAAGCTTATAATATACGCTGCAGCACATTTGAATTGCGTCTTTTATATTTTTTGCACCAACAGGCATTATCATAAATTCCTGTATGTCTATATTATTATTTGCGTGAGCGCCGCCGTTTAAAATATTCATCATAGGAACGGGCAGTGTATGTGCATACGCACCGCCTATATATTGGTATAAACCTGTGCCGAGTTCTTTTGCCGCCGCGTCGGCACAGGCAAGCGATACGGCAAGTATTGCGTTTGCACCGAGTTTTTTCTTGTTTTCGGTTCCGTCAAGTTTAATCATTTCGCTGTCGATTGCTTTTTGGTCGAGTACGTTCATACCTACTATTTTTGGCGCTATTATTTCGTTTACGTTTTTTACGGCCGTAATAACACCTTTGCCGCAAAAATGCGTATCGTCGCCGTCGCGCAATTCGTGTGCTTCGTAAACACCCGTTGACGCACCGCTGGGGACGGAAGCGCGTCCTATATATCCGTTTTCGGTTATTACCTCCGCCTCAACCGTTGGAGTTGCACGCGAGTCAAGTATTTCGCGGGCAAAAACATCTGTTATTTCCACATATTGTTTCATTATATTAATACCTCCGTTGTTTTTTTATATTTTTGCCGACTTTTAAAATTATTATGCATTAGTAAGTTTAACCTAAAAAACATACGTTTATATATGCAATTATCTAAAGTTGAGGTAATTTGCAATATTTTGGGGAATTATAATTTTTTTGTATTGACAAAAATATAACAATGTAATATAATTTATGATGTAGAATTATGTTGATACTTTATCAATTAATTTAATAAATTTTTTTGAAGGAGGGCTATTATGGCTCGTTTAAGCGATGCGGCAGTCGTAAAAATCAATGAAATATGCGACAGATATGCCAACGAAGAAACGCCGTTAATGATGATGCTCAGCGACATTCAAAAGGAATACGGTTATATACCTCTTGAGGTACAGGAACTTGTATCCGAAAGAACAGGAATTTCGGTTGCTGAAATTTACGGTGTGGTAACTTTTTACTCATTTTTCTCATTAAAACCAAAGGGTAAGTACATAATCGGTTGCTGTTTGGGAACTGCCTGTTATGTAAAGGGCGCACAGCAGGTTATAGACAAATTCTCCGAAGTTATCGGTGTAAAACCCGGTGAAACATCGGACGACGGTTTGTTTACACTTGACGCACTCAGATGTATAGGAGCGTGCGGTATAGCACCGGCTGTTTCTATTAACGGTAAGGTTTACCCAAAACTTTCGGTTGACGCTGTTCCCGGAATTGTTGAAGAATACCGCAGAATGGAGGGTAACGAATAATGATAAAAAGCTTTGAAGATTTAAAAGAGAAATCAAATGCCTGTACAAAATGCCTCGAAAACAAAATTACGGGCGAAAGCGGCAAAAGAGCTATAGTTCTTTGCGGAGGAACGGGATGCCTTTCCTCAAACTCACAGGAAATTAAAGAAAAATTTGAACAATTGGTAGAAAAAAACGGATTGGGAGATAAAGTAACCGTAAACCAGGTAGGCTGTTTCGGTTTTTGCTCACAGGGACCGTTTGTAAAAATATATCCCGAAGATACGCTTTACCGTCTTGTTTCGGTTGACGATGTTGACGAAATATTTGAAAAAGACATTGAGGGCGGCGAAGTTGTGGAAAGATTATTGTTTGTTGACCCCGCAACAAAAGAAAAGGTTACGGCTCAAGACGATATAAACTTTTACAAAAAACAGGTTCGTATAGCACTTCACGGCTGTGGACAAATTAACCCCGAAGATATAAACGAAGCATTGGGCGCAGGTGCGTTTCAGGGTCTTGCAAACGCTCTTAAAATGGACAGAGCGGACGTAATTAAAGCAGTGCTTGACAGCGGACTCAGAGGACGCGGCGGCGGCGGTTTCCCCACGGGCAGAAAATGGCAGTTTGCATATGCACAGCCCGACGGTGCCAAGTACGTTGTCTGTAACGGTGACGAGGGTGACCCCGGTGCATTTATGGACCGTTCAATTCTTGAGGGCAACCCCCTTGCTGTAATTGAAGGTATGGTTATTGCAGGTTATGCAATAGGCGCTCAAAACGGTTATTTTTATGTAAGAGCCGAATACCCTATAGCGGTAAACAGACTTAAAATTGCAATTAAACAGGCCGAAGAACTCGGACTTTTAGGTGATAATATTCTCGGAACTGATTTTAGTTTCCGTGTTCATATAAGATTGGGTGCGGGCGCATTTGTATGCGGTGAAGAAACAGCGCTTTTAAACTCCATTGAGGGCAAAAGAGGTATGCCACGTCCCAGACCGCCTTTCCCTGCCGTAAAAGGTTTGTGGCAGAGCCCGTCTATTATTAATAATGTTGAAACGCTTGCAAGCGTACCGTATATACTGCGCGAAGGTGTTGAAGCGTTTACAAAATACGGTACTGAAAAATCAAAGGGTACAAAAGTATTTGCACTCGGCGGTAAAATTAATAACGTTGGTCTTGTTGAAGTACCTATGGGTACAACACTCAGGGAGCTTATATACGATATAGGCGGCGGAATACCCAACGGAAAGAAATTTAAAGCAATTCAGACAGGCGGTCCTTCCGGCGGATGCCTTACCGAAAAAGACCTTGATACACCTATCGATTTTGATAACCTTGTTTCAAAAGGCTCAATGATGGGTTCGGGCGGAGCTATTGTTATGGATGAAGACAACTGTATGGTTGACGTTGCAAAATTCTATATGGAATTTATATGCGACGAGTCGTGCGGTAAATGTTCGCCTTGCCGTATCGGTACAAAGAGAATGCTTGAACTTCTTACAAAAATTACCGATGGAAAAGCTACAATGGACGACCTTAAGCAGCTTGAAGAACTCAGCCAAACAATTAAAAGCGGTTCGCTTTGCGGTTTGGGTCAAACATCGGCAAACCCCGTTATTTCAACTCTTACTCATTTTAGAGATGAGTACATTGCCCACATTCAAAACAAAGAATGTCCCGCAAAAGTATGCAAACGTCTTACACGTTATTTTGTTGAACCCGATAAATGTAAAAAATGCAGCTTGTGCGCACGTCAGTGCCCGGTTGGCGCAATTACCGGTGTTGTCGGCAAAGAGCCGTTTGTTATTGACCAGGATAAATGTATTAAATGCGGAATGTGTCTTGCTTCGTGTAAGTTTAAGGCAATTGTTAAGAAATAAGGAGGGAAAACTAAATGTCAAAAATTAATATAAAAATTGAAGGTATTCCCTATCAGGTTGAGGAAGGTTTAACCATTCTCGAGGCGGCAAAAAAATGCGGCTATGAAATACCTTCTTTGTGCAGCTTCAATCACGGTGAATGTTCACTCGGCTCCTGCCGTGTCTGTCTGGTTGAGGCAACAGGCGCAAGAGGTCTTGTTGCGTCTTGCGTATACCCCGTAAACGAGGGAATGGAAATTACAATTTCGTCGCCAAAGGCTACCGCGGCACGCAGAGCGTCGGTTGAATTATTGCTTTCAAACCACTCTATGAATTGCCAGCAATGCGATAAAAACGGAAAATGCGAACTTTTGCACGTTGCGCAGGTAACAGGTGCAAGAGAGCATATGTTTGAAGGCTCAAAAACTCCGGTTACGGTTGATGAACTTTCGCCGTCAATTGTAAGAGATACATCAAAATGCGTATTGTGCGGACGTTGTGTTGCAAGATGTCAGAATGCGCACGGTAACGGTGTATTGGGCTTTGAAAACAGAGGATTTAATACAATTGTAGCTCCTGCCGAAAACAGAAGTCTTGCAAATTCGCCCTGTATTCTTTGCGGACAGTGCGTAAGCGTATGTCCTACAGGCGCATTGGCAGAAAAATCCGAAATAGATAAAATTGACCAAGCAAAGAGTGAGGGTAAATATATTGTTGTACAAACAGCTCCGGCTGTAAGAGCGGCGCTCGGTGAAGAATTCGGTATGAAAATAGGTACTTCCGTAACAGGGAAAATGGTTGCGGCGCTTAAACGTCTCGGTTTTGATAAAGTATACGATACCGATTTTGGGGCTGACCTTACAATTATGGAAGAAGCAAACGAGCTTTTGGATAGAATTAAAAATAACGGTGTATTGCCTATGATTACATCATGTTCACCCGGTTGGGTAAATTATGCCGAATATTATTACGGAGATTTGCTCGATCACGTTTCATCTTGCAAATCGCCGCATGAAATGTTTGGTGCTATAGTTAAATCATACTATGCCGAAAAAAACAATCTTGACCCCAAAAATATTTTTGTTGTATCGGTAATGCCCTGTACAGCCAAAAAGTTTGAAAAAGAGAGAGAACAGCTTAAAACAAACGGTATGGCAGATGTTGATTGCGTTATCACAACAAGAGAGCTTGCAAAACTCATTAAAAGAAGCGGTATTAACTTTAATAAACTTCCCGATGAAGAGTTTGACGCAGACCTTTTGGGCGATTACACAGGCGCAGGCGTAATATTCGGTGTAACGGGCGGTGTTATGGAAGCGGCGCTCAGAACCGCATATCACGAACTTACAGGCAAAGAACACGAACTTATTAAATTTGAACAGGTGCGCGGATTGGACGGCATAAAAGAAGCGTCACTCGATATTGACGGTACAATCGTTAATGTGGCTGTTGCTCACGGTATGAAAAATGCCAAAGTATTGCTTGATGAAATAAAAGCCGGTAACAGTAAATATCACTTTATAGAAATAATGGGTTGCCCCGGCGGATGCGTTGCGGGCGGCGGACAGCCTTATGTTAAACCCTGTTTCCTTCCCAATGAAGATGATGATATTTTGGACACATATAAAGAAAAACGTGCCGCTGCTCTTTATTCGGAAGACGAAAGACAAAAAATAAGACAGTCGCATAACAATGCGCAAATTATAAAACTTTATGAAGAATATCTCGGTAAGCCAAATTCGCATAAAGCTCACGAGCTTTTGCATACAACATATGCACCAAGAGATAAGTTTAACGATTAATATTTAAAACAACATAAAAAAGTGTGCCGTATTTTTAACAAATACGGCGCACTTTTTTTGAAAATTTGACATTAACTGTGTTTTGTTGTATAATTAATCCATATTTTACTTGTTTTACGGAGATTTTAAATATGGTTGTTATTTTGGCATTGGCGGTACTTATATTTGGCATAAAATTTGCGGGTAAGGACAGTTTTTTTGAAGATAACTTTTCAAAATCACAAACACGTGCTTTAAAGGGATTGTGTGCAGTATACATAATTTTTCATCATTTGTGTACTTATCTTGCGGATTTTTTTCCGTCGTTTTACGCATTTAAATATCTTGGTTTTTTAATGGTGGGAGTATTCTTTTTTATTTCGGGTTACGGACTTATGTACGGGGTTGCAAATAAAGAGGGATATTTAAACGGATTTTTTAAAAAGCGTGTTACATCGGTTTTAATACCGTTTTATATTATTAATTTGTTTAGTCTTGCGGCAAATTACACAACAGGATCGCTTACCGTTAAAACAGCGGTTCTATCTTTATTTGGCGTGTATATGTGGTATGTCGCGGCAATTGTAATATTGTACATAGGCTTTTATTTAAGCTTTAAAATATTTGCTCTTTCAAAGGGCATTTTGGCGGTCAGCGTGTATACATTGCTGTATATTTTAGGTATGTTTGTACTGCACCGGTTTTTTAACATAAACTCTTTGGGGTTTTGGTGGTACAATTCGGCAATATGTTTTGCACTCGGTATATGGTATTGTTTACTGCGTAAACAAATTAACAAATTAATATGCAATAACTATTTTAAAGTATTGTTGCTGTGCGTAATTATGTTTGTACCGCTTTATGTATTTATTTGCAATCATTTTAATGATGATATGCCGAGCGTGCTGGTATGCGAAATACTTATATGTATTGTTTTTACGGTATTTATTATTGCAATGACGCTTAAATTTAAAATAAATAACTCTGTTTTAAACATATGCGGCGATTTATCACTTGAGCTGTATCTGTCGCACGCATTGTTTATATATGCACTCAGAAGTGAAATTGTTGTGTGCAATATAAAACTTTATATACAAAATAATTTTTTGTATTTTATTGCTATTCTTTTGTGCACGTTTG
Organism: uncultured Eubacteriales bacterium; assembly: GCA_900555295.1. Taxonomy (GTDB): domain Bacteria; phylum Bacillota; class Clostridia; order UMGS1810; family UMGS1810; genus UMGS1810. The sequence goes on along the minus strand of USKN01000072.1, from coordinate 1,075 downwards.
TATTTTCGTATATTGTAAACAAAGCGGCAGGTATAATAAAAAAAGTGTTAATAAACTAAAAAGATGCACAAACCAATCGGTTTGTGCATCTTTTTAGTTTATCCCAAGCTCGATGGGGTTGTGTTTTTTGTAAATAAAATAGCTGTTAAATCCAATATCTCGCATTAAATTAAAAGCGTCGTCAAAACTGCGGGCAATGTGTTCGGTTATATGTGCGTCACTGCCGAGAGTTATTTTTTTACCGTCCATTTTTTTATACTCAATAAGAAGTTCTTTATTCGGTATAAAATCATAAAGCGCTCTTTTGCAGGCAGAAGTGTTAATTTCGAGTGCCATATCGCGTTCAATACCTATTTTCATTATTTCACAAATTTCTTTGTAATATTTTTTAATATCAATATGGTTACCGAATTTTACGCTTATATATTTAAAAGGAAAAGTTATATGCGCAATCGAGTCAGCCTTAATTGTTGAGATTATTTTTTTAAGATTGTTGTAGTATTTTTTTAAAAACACGTCAAGCTCATCATCGGTATGGTTTTCAATATATTTCATATGTCCTTTGTAATCGTCAAACACCATATTGTACGAAAACGATACGTGCGTTGATGCCAAAACAAAATCAAGCTTGTCGTATAAATCATAAATTTCTTTTTCATACGGATTGTTAAGCATATCGCCAAGTTCCATACCTTTTAATATTTCGATGTTAAAATCGGGCTTTGCATCGTCTATATCGTTTATGAGTCGGTATATATTATTAAGCGCTTCAGCGCCATTTAGCGTTGCACTGTCAACGTGGTCGGTAAATATAATGCCGTCAAGTCCAAGTTTTTGTGCCTGTTGTGCCATTTGGTTTACGGTAAATTTTCCGTCGTGCGAATGATTTGTATGAGTATGGCTGTCGTATATTTTCATTTTAAAGCACCTCTTAAATGTATTATAAATATATTTTACCACAATATAGCGACTTTATCAATGTGCAATTTAACAAAAAAATAAAATTGCCTTTAAAGCATTTTGAAGATATTTAAAGAAAATGAGAGAAAATTAAAGATTGCAATTTGTAAATTAA
>USKN01000071.1 GCA_900555295.1 uncultured Eubacteriales bacterium | reverse complement strand
TTTAAATGTATAAATTTTTTATTTGGGGCATATACCTTTATGAGGGAGGAGGCGGCAAATATGCAATACAAAAAACAATCGTCGGGTAAGCGCCGTTATCAATCAAGGCGCAGTGCCGATATAAATAAAAAAGATGATAAAAAAACCGCCAAAAGAATGAGTTTTGAAAAAAGGACTTTTATTCAGTCGGTTGTATCCGCCGCAATACTTGTTTATTGCATAGGCATAAGTTATTCAAATACGGCGGTTGTGCAAAAAGAATTTATTGCACACAGTGTAAATATTACGGCAAACAAAAGCGAGGCACGCGGATATTTAAACACTGTAAAAAGATTAACGCAAAAGGGAGCGGATTATGCAAAAAAAGGTGTGGACCGCATAGCCGATTTATGCACACCCAAAGCGCAGGATAAGAGCGATAAAGCGCTTACCGCACTTGCTATGAAAGATGATAACGCCGAAAAAAAAGACAACAAAAACACCGATAAAGAACCCCACGCCGATACCGATGTAACCGATAAAACTCAACAAAGCCAAACGGCGCAAGCGGCTCAGCCCAACGATTATGCAAACACATTAACCGTACCGATTAAAGGCAAAATTACATCGGGTTACGGCGACAGAATACACCCCGTAAGCGGCGAAAGCACACAGCATATGGGAGTGGATATTGCCGCCGATTACGGAACGGTTGTTACCGCGTGCAAAAAAGGTTTTGTAACCGAAGCCGGTTACGACAGCAATTTGGGTAATTACGTAAAAATAGACCACGGCGGGGGTATTGTTACGGTATACGGCCACTTAAGCGAAATAAGCGTAAAGCCGGGCGAGTATGCTGACAAATCGATTAAAATAGGCTGTGTGGGGCAAACGGGCGTTGCAACGGGACCGCATCTTCACCTTGAAATACGTGTAAACGGTAAATGTCAAAACCCTGCAGATTACATTGAGGGTATACTATGAGCTGCAATACGAAAAATAAATATCATATACATATGAGCGGCACGGTTGTGTGGCTCATATTTTTTTCCACTCTTTTTTATAAGCTTGGCTTTATGATTATAATTTATTTGTCGCTTTTTATACACGAGCTGTCGCATATTGTTATGATAGGTATAACACATACCCAAATTTACGGCGCCGATATATACCCTTACGGCATAAACATTAAACTTAAAAATATACCCACGCCCGTTAAAAGAATTGCTATATCGCTTGCGGGGCCTGCGGCAAGCTTTTTTGTGAGTGTAATGTTCGGCATTTTTTATGTAAAATGGGGCGTATATACGTTTAAGGTTGTATCGTCGGTAAATTTTCTTTTTTTTGCGGTTAATATGTTTCCCGCTCTTCCGCTTGACGGAGGGGAAGTGCTGTGCGCCTGTATATGTTTTTTTAAAGGACTTATGGATTCGGTAAACCGTACGCAAAAAATATCGAGGTATGTGCTTTTTGCTGCTTTTTTATTAGGTGTTGCCGTTGCGTTTAAAAGCAGGATTAATACTTCCTACATAACGCTTTGCGCTGTTTCATATGTAAAGCTTACACAGCTTTCAAAGCACAAAATTAATACGGCGGCATATATTTTAAACGGAACTTTTCAATCGCGCCGTACACGCAGGCGGTATATGAATTTTAATGAAAATTTGCCCGCTTTTTCAATAATTCCGCACATAAGCACCGAGTATACTCTTATTGTTATGCTGTATTCAAACGACGGAAAATTTGTAAATTGTCTTGAACAAAAAGAAATACTGCGCAAAATATTGTGCTGCAGGGAGTGTGTTTTAATGAACGAAATTGTGTAAATTTTGTTTTATTTATATGATGCTGCGGCTGTTTTGCGTGAGTGTTGTGTTTTTGTACAAAGAAAATATAATTTTAAAAATCGGCATTTATTTTTTGAATAGCGTATATTTTTACTTAAATCTTTACCAAATTTTTACTTTAAATTATTAATTTAAAACAAGATATTGAATTGAATTTTTAATGTTTAAAATTTTGTGTTTTGTTTTTTGAATTTCTTTTAAAAAATTGCGTTGAAAAAACTTCCTACGTCAAGTGTTGGTAAATGTGACGGTTTTTACAGCATATTTACGTGTGACGCTTGACAAAACGGATATAATTGATATAATTTATTTATACAGAGAAGAAAACATATTTTTACATAAGAGGTGTAACAAATGACTTGCATACGCCGTTTTGGCAGATTATTTTGCAATCCGCGCGCTATTTTGGATATAATTTTACTGATTGCCGTAAACTTTGCGGTACTTACCGTGGCAGGTTGTGATTTTAAAATAACGGCACTTATTGATTTGTTTATAATTTTTACAGTGTTTGCTTTTTATATAAGCAAACCCGCAAAAAAGTCAAAATTGCTTATTATAGCCGATGAAAACAGTAAACAAAATGCACAGCACGCACTTAAAAGTATTAACGGCAAGCATTTTGATATTACATATGAATTGTTTTGCAATTGCGATGAAGAAAGAATAAATGTATATTTGAAAAACAACATTTCAAATTACGATTCCGTGTTTATTTCGGCGGATATAGACGAAAAAATCAAAACCGCCGTTATAGAAAAAACTTTTGAAATGGACAAAAGTATATATATACTTCCCGATTTTTGTGCGGTTGGTGCGTTTGATTGCACGTTGGCACAATTTAACGATACTCCCGTGTTTTATTTAAAACCGCTGTCGCTTAAAAAATATCAGGCGGTGGTTAAAAGGGTATTCGATATTGTATTTTCGCTTTTTGCAATTTTGGTTACATTTCCTGTTATGGTACTTTGCGCACTTACGGTTAAGCTTACGTCAAGCGGCCCCGTTATATACAGGCAAAAGCGCCTTACGGTTAACAAAAAGCCGTTTTGTATTTATAAATTCAGAACAATGAAAAGCAATGCCGAAAAAGTATCGGGTCCCAAATTGGCGGTTGAAAATGACGACCGCATAACATCGGCAGGCAAATTTATGCGCCGATATCATCTCGATGAACTGCCGCAGTTTTTTAATATACTCATGGGGCAAATGTCGGTTGTGGGGCCGCGCCCCGAGCGCAAATGCTTTGTTGACGGTTATTTAAAGTCAATAGACGGTTACGGTATGAGATTTTCGGTAAAAGCAGGTCTTACGGGGTTTGCGCAGGTGTACGGAAAGTATAATACATCAATTGCCGACAAAACCATTTATGATATTATGTATATACGAAACTTTTCGTTTTTGCTTGATTTAAAGCTTATTTTTCTTACGATTTTTAAACCGATGTCATTCAGACAGTGCTGAAAAACAAGGGCGCTGCAATTAACTTACAAAGTTTATTGCGGTGTTTTTTTATGCATATAAGCCAAAAATTTTGGGTTTACATTTTATATGCTTTATGCTATAATATATTTGTATAAAAATGCAGATTTGAGGCAAATAATTATGAGTAAAAGAGATAAAGTGCTTGTTTCGGCAAAAGAGCAGGAAAAGCAAAACAATATAACAAAAAAAATTAAAGAAAAACTTGAAAATGACGGTAAAAACCACTTTGCTTTTATAGAAACGTACGGCTGTCAGCAAAATGTGAACGATTCCGAAATTTTGGCGGGTATGCTCCAAAAAATGGGGTATTCTTTAACAAACGATAAAAACGCGGCAGACTTTATACTGTACAATACCTGTGCAGTACGCGAAAATGCCGAGCTTAAAGTGTTTGGCAATTTGGGTGCGCTAAAGCACATTAAAGCGCACAATCCGTCGCTTATTATAGGCGTGTGCGGATGTATGATGCAGCAGGAGGAAATACAAAACAGAATTAAGCAAAAGTACAAGCACGTTGATATTGTGTTCGGCACACATTCGCTTTATTCGTTTCCCGAGCTTTTAAGCCACGTAATATGCGAGCGTGAGCGTGTGTTTGACTATAAAAATATTGACGGCAGAATTGCCGAAGATTTACCCGTATTGCGCAAAGAGGGCGCAAGCGCGTGGGTATCGGTAATGTACGGGTGCAACAACTTTTGCACATATTGTATTGTGCCTTACGTAAGAGGCAGAGAGCGTAGCCGCAATATTGAAGAAATATTAAAAGAGGTAAAAACCCTGGCGTCGGAGGGGTATAAAGAAATAACCCTTTTGGGTCAAAACGTAAATTCTTACGGCAATGATTTTGAACCCGGCGAGGACGGAATAAAACCCGATTTTGCCGACTTGCTTGAAAAAGTATGCCAAATTGACGGAATAGAGCGCGTGCGTTTTATGACAAGCCACCCAAAAGATTTAAGCGATAAGCTTATTGAAACAATGGCGCGGTGCGATAAAGTGTGCCGTCAGTTGCATTTGCCGCTCCAGGCAGGCAGTAACCGTATTTTAAAAGCTATGAACAGACGTTACACTCGAGAGGATTATTTAAAAAAAGTAGAAAAGGTACGCGCTCTTATGCCTGATATTGTGCTTACAACCGATATTATTGTGGGCTTTCCGGGTGAGGATAACGACGATTTTAACGATACTTTGGATATGCTTAAAAAAGTAAGGTACGATTCTATATTTTCGTTTATATATTCAAAACGTCCCGGTACCCCTGCCGCAAAAATGGATGACGTTTTAACCGACGAGGAGAAAAAGCATAACTTTAACCGACTTTTGCAAGTGCAGGACGAAATATCCAAAGAAATAAATTTAACATATGAGGGCAAAATATTAAAAGTACTTGCAGAGGGCGAGTCAAAAACCAACAGCCTGTTTATGAGCGGCAGAACCGACGGCGGAAAAACCGTTAATTTTAAGGCTAATAAAAGCTGCATAGGCAAAATAATAAACGTAAAAATAACCGAGGCAAAAACTTGGTCGCTTATGGGTGAAGTTGTTAAAAAAAGTGAGGAGTAAGCTATAATGAACAATAAAGAAATGATTTTGGAAAACGCGCGCAAACTCGGTATGATGATTGCCGAAAGCGATGAATTTGAAAACGCTAAAAAATGGGAACAGGCACAGCTCGATGACCCCGAGGCGCAAAAACTTATGGCGGAGTACGCCGAGCGCCGTCAAAAACTATCGGAGCGTGCGGCAAACCCCGATTTAACAAAAGAGGAGTACGAAAAAATAATGCTTGACGCACAGGCGGAGTTTGGACGTCTTTGTGTAAACGAAAACATTAAAAACTATTTGGACGCAAACCAAAAATTTTCGGACCTTATAAATAAAGTAAATGCCATAATAACGCATTTTGTAAAAGGCGACGACGAAAACGGCGGCTGTTCGGGAAGCTGCGCGGGCTGCAAGGGTTGTCACTGATTTTTTAAAATTACGAAAGAGGACTGTATAAAATGGAAAAAGGTTTAACGCCGATGATGCGGCAATACTTGGAGGTAAAAAAAGAATACGAAGACTGTATACTCTTTTTCAGGCTCGGAGATTTTTACGAAATGTTTTTTGACGATGCAATAAAAGCGTCAAAAATACTTGAAATTACGCTTACGGGCAAAGACTGCGGACTCAAAGAACGCGCGCCTATGTGCGGTGTGCCGTATCACAGTGTTGAGGGGTATATAGCAAAGCTTGTAAAAAGCGGAATAAAAGTTGCAATATGCGAGCAAACCGAGGACCCCAAAAACGCAAAAGGTATTGTAAAGCGTGACGTAATACGTGTTATAACACCGGGAACCGCTAATATTGACGCAATTTTGGATAGCAAAGAAAATAATTTTCTTGCGGGTGTGTATACCGACGGCAAGGGTTACGGCGTGTCGTTTGCCGACGTATCAACGGGTGAGCTTATTACGTGCGACGGCGATTTTGACATTACCGAAAATAAGCTTTTGGATACGCTTGCCTGCTTTAAACCTACCGAAATAATTATAAACAGCGGCGCGGCGCGTTATTCAAAAATGTTTGGCGAACTCAAACACCGTTTTAATTTTTACGACAGCTTTATCGACGAAAAAGACTTTGAATATTCGGCGGCGGAGGAATGCGTTAAAACAAAGTTTAAAGTTTTTTCGCTTGCCAAAATAGGGCTTGAAGATAAAAAATACTGTGTAATGTCGCTCGGCGGACTGCTTAAATATTTGGAGGAAACGCAAAAAACCGACCTTTCGCATATACGCGAGGTTAAGTATTACAAAACGGGCGACTGTATGGAAATAGATTTAAATTCGCGCCGTAACCTTGAACTTACCGAAACAATGCGCGATAAAACAAAACGCGGTTCGCTTTTCGGCATACTTGACAAAACAAAAACAGCTATGGGTACAAGACGGCTTAAAAGCTGGATAGACCGTCCGCTTATATCGGCGGAGCAAATTAACAGACGGTTGGACGCGGTTGACGAGCTCTATTCGGATACGCTGTTAAGGGACGGGCTTACACAGGCACTTTCACGGGTAAACGATATTGAAAGAATAATAAGCAAGGTAATATACGGCACCTGCAATGCGCGTGATTTGTACGCGCTCGGTACAAGCCTTGCCGCTTTTCCCGAAATACATACATATTTAAACAGATGTAAAAGCGAATTTTTAAAAACGGTTGCAAAGCAATTTGATATTATAGACGATATATGCGAGCTTATAGATAATGCCATAAAGGACGACGCACCGTTTAGCGTGCGCGAAGGCAAAATGATAAAAGAAGGCTTTGACTCGGAACTTGACAAATTAAAAGACATTGTGGCAAACGGTGCGGGTTATCTTGCCAAAATGGAAGCCGACGAAAAAGAAAAAACGGGTATAAAAAACCTTAAAATAAGCTTTAACAAAGTATTTGGTTATTACATAGAGGTTTCAAACTCACAAAAAGAAAAAGTGCCCGATAATTACATAAGAAAACAAACCCTTGTAAATGCCGAACGCTTTATAACGCAGGAACTTAAAAATGTTGAAAATGTTATTTTGGGTTCAACCGAGCGTGTAAACGGTCTTGAATACGAGGACTTTACATATGTAAAAGACAAAGTTGCCGAAAATGCGGAACGTATACAAAAAAGCGCAAAGCTTGTTTCGGCAACGGACGCATTGTGTTCGCTTGCCTGCGTTGCCTCAACAAACGGGTATGTTAAACCCGAGGTTGACAGCGGTGAAGTAATAGATATAAAAGGCGGCAGACACCCTATAGTTGAAAAATATTTAAACGACTCGCTTTTTGTGCCCAACGATACGTATTTGGATACCGACAGCAGCCGTTTTTCAATTATAACGGGACCCAATATGGCGGGTAAATCAACATATATGCGCCAAACAGCGCTTATAACGCTTATGGCTCAAATAGGCAGTTTTGTGCCTGCCGATAAGTGCCGTATAGGAGTTGTGGATAAAATATTTACACGTGTCGGTGCGTCCGACGACCTTGCGTCGGGGCAGAGTACTTTTATGGTGGAAATGAACGAGGTTGCGCATATTTTGCACAACGCAACCCAAAAGAGCCTTATAATACTCGACGAAATAGGCAGAGGCACAAGCACGTTTGACGGACTTTCGATTGCGTGGGCGGTTGCCGAATTTATATCCGATAAAGAAAAAATCGGCGCAAAAACACTGTTTGCAACGCATTATCACGAACTTATAAATCTTGAAAACAGAATTGACGGCGTTAAAAATTATTCCATTGCAGTAAAAAAACGCGGTGATGAAATTACATTTTTGCGCAAAATAGTAAAGGGCGGTACCGACGACAGTTTCGGTATAGAAGTTGCTTACCTTGCAGGTGTGCCCGAGGCGGTTGTGCACCGTGCAAAAGAGGTTTTAAAATCAATAGAAAACGACGATTTAAGCAATGCGGTTAAAAACACACCTGATTATGACGCAAATGCCGACTATACCGCAAGTGAAACAAACGAAAATACGGCAATATACCAAACCGTTGCAAACGAAATAAAAAATACCGATATATCAACCCTTACGCCCATTGAGGCGCTTAATATGCTGTACAGTATACAAAAAAAGGTTAGTGAATTAAATGAAAATTAATGTATTACCCGAAGAAATTGCCAATATGATATCGGCGGGGGAAGTTGTTGAACGTCCTGCCTCGGCAATTAAAGAACTTGTAGAAAACTCAATAGACGCAGGCGCAAAAAACATTACCGTTGAAATTAAAAACGGCGGTATGACATATATGCGCGTTACCGACGACGGATGCGGTATAGAACCCGACGAGGTTTGCACGGCATTTTTGCGCCACGCTACAAGCAAAATCAAAACCGAAAACGATTTAAACTCAATTTATACTCTCGGCTTTCGCGGCGAGGCGCTTGCAAGTATTGCGGCGGTTGCAAAGGTTGATGTGTTTACCAAAACGCGCGACAGTCAAATGGGAGTAAACGTATCGATTGAGGGCGGAACGGTTACCGAAAAAAGCGAGGCGGGCTGCCCCGACGGTACAACGATTGTGGTTAAAAATTTGTTTTATAACACTCCCGCGCGTATGAAATTTTTAAAAAGCGACTCAACCGAAGCGGCATACGTAAGCGATGTTATAAACAAAATTATATTAAGCCGTCCCGAAATTAAAATTAAGCTTATAAACAACGGCAAAACGGTTGTATCATCATCGGGCGACGGAAAGCTTTTAACATCGGTTTATACGGTATACGGCAAAGAATTGTCCGACAATATGCTGCCCGTTGATTACCAAAGCGACGGTATACGCGTAAGCGGATATTGCGGCAATGCGTCGGCGGCACGCAAAGACAGGCGCCGTCAGATATTTTTTATTAACGGCAGATGCGTAAACGGTAAAATTTTAAGCGGAGCGCTTTCGGAGGCATACCGCAACAGCGTTATGGCGGGCAAA
>USKN01000070.1 GCA_900555295.1 uncultured Eubacteriales bacterium | reverse complement strand
GACGTCAAAAAAGCGTTCTGGGAATGCTTTAGCAAATAATGAAGTCTGTGTTGAGCCTGATAAATCTGCATCTAAAGCAACTACATTAGGAATATTTTTCCCCAGCTCCGCAAGTTCTTCCCCAAAAGCACCTCTTATTGATTTTTTAGAATCGTAGTTTATAGTACTCATTTTTATCCTCTCTCAAAATTATACCATAAACTATTGAAAACACACATATGCTTTTCTATTTTTCCCAATAATCACATATAAGTGTTTTTTTAGGAGAAAAAGTTTTTTTTATTTTTTCTAAAATACACAGATTGTACTAAAACCAATATATACTCTTTTATAATTCTAAATAATGTTTTAATTTTATTCATTATACACCATATCCCTTTGACAATTGACTATTAAATACTACCCAACAAAACATCATATAAAAAGGAAATTCAAAGCCGGTAAAACCACATAAAAACGCATACATAGAAAAAACAATTATAATTAAATACCAATTTATCACCGTTCTTTTTTTAACCAACTTTCTTTGAGAAAATATTCCAATTAATGTCGCAAAAAATAACAACATACCTACTATTCCTACATAATACCACGTTTCAACATACATATTATGAGCGGCACCGCCCAAGTACGGAGCACCAATTCCGTCCCCAAACAAATATACTCTCATATTTGACTTAATATATGTCATATATGATATCCATATGCTGGTTCTCCCACTTGTAACAGAATCTATATTGTTTGATGAATCAAATCTTGTTAAAATAGTGTTAATTACCCTATTATTTTTTAGAACTCCACTTAATACTAACCATACAAGAACAGTTGCAGAAAAAATAATTATACTATATTTTTTGTTTTTTGCTATTACAATAAAAAATATAAGTACAATTAAAACAAACATTAAAATATAAGACTTGCTATATGTCGTAAAGCCAAATATTGATAGCATAATAATATATAAACACCTTTTAAAATTAATGCCTTCTCTCGCAAACAAACAAATTGTTGTTCCTAATGCCACAATAACCGCTATTGCGTAGTAATTAGGGTCCCTAAAAGTTGCTGAAAACCTTACAATGCGTTCACCGGCAATAAACTGTGTATTAAAATCAGTATACAAAACTGCCATTCCGGGAATATTCTTTTTAAACAACCCCAAAAATGATGAAATAATTAACCCTTGACAATACGATTCTGTGTAATATTTCAAATCATTTTCTCTGTATTCATTAATAAAAAATGATAGTAATGACAAACTCATAAACATTTTTAAGGTTTTAAGAATGTCAATATTATCTCCCAAAACACTGTCCCAAAACACAAAAAAAGTAAACCCGACAACATATAAAATATAGGTTGTTTTTAAATTTCTGTTATTAATTAAATATTTACCTACAAATATAAATTCAAGTAATGTAAACAAAGATGTGGAAGAAATCGAAAGTTTGAATACCTGTGCAAAAGGTAATACAAAAAACAAAATGCATAAAGAATTTGTGGTATTTGTACCAACTATATATACACACCCTATAAACAAACCTATTAATGCTATTGGTCTATAATAAAAACTTGCTAATATACAAATAAATACAGAAAGTTCTGCAATATAACGTTTTTTGTTTTTTCTATTTTCCATTTTTATCTCCGTAAAGAAATAAGCTTTATTGTTAAATCACACCCAATTGTATAAATAAGGAAGCTGACAATTCTATATTTAATTTTTGGTGCATATACAAAAATTTTTTTATTAATTCTCATTGCATTTGCAACTATATTAATATCACATTTATTAATTTTTTTGGCGTTATTAAGCATAGGATATACACTTTTCATTACTCTATCTCGTATAATTGCTTTCACATCATCATCACAATTGTCTACACTTGATATTTTATTATAAATAAGATCGTTTGCCATATATAAAACATCTGTTATTCTTTTAGGATTTATTACATTTGTAATAGAACCCGAACGCTCCATTCGATGATAATACCACAAAGTATCGGTCATTTTAAATTTATTACAGTATAGACATAAACAAGATGTCCAATCAATGTCCTCATGCAAATACCCTGACTTAAACATAATACCTTTATTTTTTATGAATTTTTTTGATACGATATACTTTTGCGCCGGCCATGTATTTTGTGAAAACATCATTATCCACTTTATTGCCTCAATTTTTGTTGGGTGCTCATTTAATTTTAAAAAGATATTATTATCTTTTACACATTCACAATCAGGATACGACTCAATAAATCTTGTTATTAAAATATCCGTATCCGGTTCGATTTTATCAGATAATTCCTTTAAAACATTAAATTTCAAATAGTCATCTCCATCAACAAAAATCAAATAATCCCCGTTCGATTTCTCAATCCCAAAATTTCTCGTATCCGATAATCCGCTATTGGGTTTATGATAACATATAACTCGTTCGTAATTTTTATCATAATAATCACATATATAACCACTATTATCTGTTGAGCCATCGTCTACAAGTATTATTTCATAATCATCTATGTTTTGATTTAATAAACTATCAACACACTGCTTAATATATTTTTCTATATTATACACAGGTACAATTATTGAGAATTTCATATAAATAAAGCCCCTTTTTATAATATATTGTTTTTAATAAAACTCTATCTATTACCGCATATATTTTTATATATCATATCATACTTTCTTACGATTTCATTCCAATCAAATGTTTTTGCACAATCAACAACATTTTTTTGTATATTGTCATAGTTATTTATTATCTTTAGTATTCCCTCTGCAACATCTTCAGCATCATACGGATTAACATGATATCCTACAACACCCTCTGAAAATTGATTGTCAAATCCTTGTCCCTTTGAGTATATAACAGGCAATCCTTGACTCATTGCTTCAGCATACACAAGACCAAATGATTCCGTAAAAGAGGGCATTACAAAAATATCCGATACCCTATATACATCAATCAACTTTTCCTTTGGCACAGCCTGAAGATAGGTAGTATATTGATTTTGCTTAATAGTTCGAAACACTCCTTCATCCTGAATCTTGCCAACAACCGTTAGTGTAATATCATAACCTTTCTTTCTCAAGATGTCCATAGCTTTCTGAATTGATGGAATATTTTTATTTTTATCAATTCTTCCGGCATAAACAAGTTTAACAACTTTCTCACTTAATATGTGTTGTTCGGCAGAAACATTTTTGAGCCAGAATTTGTCTATTCCATTAGGAATGATATGTGTTTTTTCCTCGATTTCTACCCAATATTCTTTAGGAATATATTTTTCAAAAACTTGCTTACGGTATGCCTCAGACAGGAAGAAAACAGCTCTAGCGTCACGCATAATCTGCACACCCCGTCTGCGCAAATGAGGCATCAAACGGAAGAAATCATTAACATCCGTGTTACGAACGGCTACCACATAAGGAATCCCATACTTTTGTGAAAGCATTCTAGCACAGTTTCCATCCGTAAAGAGTGTATATGCGTGGATTACATCAAAACCTGCAACATTGAAGTTAACCTCAAGTGCCTTTTTGATTTTCTGCTGCTTGTAATCAAAAATCAATCGATCCCACTTGTGAAAACATTCGCAAAGGCATACATTATTGTTTGGTTTGATGACTGCTAAATCATTATTATATGTTGGCACAAACACCCGATTGTTATAGCCGCATTCATCCAAGTGTTCTATCATCAGTTGGTGCAAAGTTGTTCCCACATAATTGCAGTTAATATGCAATACAAACATAGAGTTTTCCATTATAGTCTCCACCACTTCATTCCGGATGCTTTCAAATCATCAATATTGTAAAGCCCCTTTACATCAATTAGAACTTTTTCTTCATCAGGAACATTTTTGAAGAAAGTCTTTATTTTGTCAAGTCCAAGTGCTTTAAATTCATTATGGGCTACTGCTGCTATAATACAGTCAGCATCCTTAACATCTTCAAGTTTTGTTAATGATACACCATATTCCTTCATTGCGTCCGCTTCACTAGCCCATGGATCTACAACGATAGGAGAAACATTATATTCTTTTAATCTCTTAATTATATCATTTACTTTGCTGTTCCGCGTGTCAGGACAATTCTCTTTAAATGTCAATCCAAGAATTACCACCTTGCTCTTTTTAGGAGCTTGGTCCGCTTCAATCATCTTTTTGATAGTCTTATCCGCTACAAAAGCTCCCATACTATCATTTACAATGCGCCCATTCAAGATAATTTGGCTATGGTATCCAAGCTTCTCGGCTTGGTAGGTAAAATAGTATGGATCAACACCGATGCAGTGACCTCCGACCAGACCAGGACGGAATCCAAGTGCATTCCACTTGGTGTTCATACCATCAACGACTTCATTGGTGTCAATGCCCATACGGTCAAAGACCATTGCCAACTCGTTCATAAAAGCAATATTAATATCACGCTGGCTGTTCTCAACTACTTTGACAGCCTCAGCGGTCTTAATGGTGGAAACAGGATAGGTGCCCACCTCAATCACAAGATCGTAAATGTTTTTGATTTCTTCCAGAGATTCGGCATCCATACCAGAAACGATCTTGTGAATATTTTCAAGTCTGTGAACCTTATCACCAGGATTGATACGTTCGGGAGAATATCCCACCTTAAAATCAATGCCAGACTTCATCCCTGACTCTCTTTCGAGAATCGGAATACACACATCCTCGGTAACGCCTGGATATACAGTAGATTCATATACTACGATAGATCCCTTTGAAAGGTTGCGTCCAACAATTTCCGACGCACCGATAACAGGCTCCAAATCAGGCGTGTGATCAGTGTTTACCGGGGTTGGAACAGCAACAATGTGGAATTTTGCTTTCTGCAAATCCTTTTCGTCAGAGGTAAAGTAAACCGTACTGTTCTTTATCACCTCATCACCGACCTCCTTGGTCGGGTCAACACCGTTCTTATAAAGCTCTATTTTTGCTTTGTTAAGGTCAAATCCGATGACTTCAACACCCTTATTTGCAAAAGCAACAGCAATCGGCATACCTACATATCCAAGTCCGACAAGGGAAATTTTTTCTTCTTTGTTTATGATTTTATTGTAAAGCGACATTTTGCTTTCCTCCGTAATAAATTTTATCCGATATTAGGGATAATATCGGTTTTGTTTCTATATTTAATCTTTTTAATAATTCCAAAAAATAAATTTCGCAATGTTAATATAACCGAGACAAAGGACAACTTGTGCAACCCTACTCTATATAATTTATAGTGCCATTTTATCAATTTTACATAACTGTGATTGGAAATAGAACCCGTCCTTTTTCTGTAGCTTGCAAGGTTTTCTTTAAGCAAATAGCAATCACATTTCTTAATTGCTTTTAACCACATAGCATAATCATTATTTTTTTTAATATCGGCTATTTGTATTAACCCTACAACATCAACATCATACATTACTGTAAGGCAACCCGGCCAACAATAATTATACATTCCCGTTTTTGTAATGTGTTTTGGCCCCGATACGGTAACACCGATTAATTGTGATTTTTCATCTATTTGGCTATACTCGGTATAGGAAAAATGGTAGTTATTTTCTTCCATAAATTTTATTTGTTTTTCAAGCTTTTGCGAATACCACAAATCATCACTGTCCAAAAAGGCTATCCATTTTCCTTTTGCCATACGTAATGCTTTATTTCTCGATACGGCCGCCCCGCTGTTTTTTTCATTTTTCAAATATATAATTCTTTCATCATCAATACTATTTACAATATCATCGGTGTTATCGGTTGAACAATCATCAACAATTATTAATTCCCAATTTGTATACGATTGGTTAATAACACTCTGAATTGACTCTTTTATGTACTCTGCTGTATTGTATGACGGCATAATAATTGAAACTAAATCACTCAAATAATTCACTCCCGTTTTATAATATGCGCATTGGAACTCCAACTGCTGTTGCATTGTTTGGAATATTTTTGTTAACAAGAGTTGAAGATCCAACAACAGCATTTTCACCTATTACCAATCCTTCTGAATGTCTTGCAATTATGCTTGAACGCATTCCAATATAAGCACCTTTTTTAATTAAAAGAGAATTATGTTTTTGCTTTCGTCCGTGACACGCAAAATACACTCCATATGAAATAATAACATTATCCTCAATAGTAATCTGCTTTCTGCATAAGTCATCTAAATAGCATTTCATTCCAATAAATACGTTTTTTCCAATTTTATAGCCACAAAGTCGATAAAGTATTATCCTTATGTTGTTAAAAGGAATATTTGGTATTATAACAACATTAAGATATTTAATAATAGGTTTTTTAATTATTTCAAGCACAGAATTGTAATAATATGGAGCTTCTTGTTTTTTAATTATCTTGTATAATTTCGGTAACATAATCACTTAATCCAACTCCCATCATTTCTCTGCTCTGTTTTACTTTTTCTGTATAAAAATCATTATCTATTTTATTTGTTCTTAAAAGATAATCTCCCAAATCCTCGGACGTATCAAATCCATCTTGTGATATACCCTCTTTTTTTACAAACGCTGTAAACACGGTTAAAATTACAATTTTTAAATCGTTCCAAAAAGTAATTTTATTTTCTATGTATTCTAAATCATAATTAATTTTATCTTCCCACGAAATAGCATTTCGCCCATTCACCTGCGCAAGACCTGAAAGTCCGGGTCTGACGGTATGCCGTAATCTTTGTCTATCTGTCATAAAAAGCATATCAACTACCAATTGCGGTCTCGGCCCTACAATACTCATATCGCCTTTTAAAATATTAAACGCTTCGGGTAATTCATCAAGGCTTGTTTTGCGCAAAAGTCTGCCAAACTTTGTAAGGCGGACATCATCGGGCAAAAGGTTGCCGTTTTCGTCCTTTTTATCTGTCATTGTTCTGAATTTATAAAGCGTAAAAATTTTCTCGTTTAAACCGGGGCGCGCCTGTTTAAATATTATCGGACTTCCAAGCTTTACGCGCACAAGAACCGCCACCAATATGTATATGGGCGAAAACACCGTTATTGCAAGGAGTGCACACACTATATCCGTTAATCTTTTTATGTACTTCTCGTAAAATCCGCGTTTTCGGTGCGGATTAATGCTGTTTGGAATATCCAACATATCTTTTGCATTCCCCTCATTATTACTTTTTGTTTTATTCAAAACACGCTCTTATAACTTCAATAATTCTGTCCTGTTGCTCTGCCGTCATTTTATTATCACTCGGCAGACACAAACCTCTGCCGAATATATCCATACCCACATCTAAAACTCCGCCGTTTATATATGCATTTGTTTCGGCTCTGCCGTTACCCGTTTTGGTAACAAACGGATTTAAGCGATATACAGGCTGCATATGCATAGGTTTCCAAATAGGTCTGCCCTCGGCATTAATTGAGGCTATCGCCTCCAAAATCTCTGTGGGGCAAGTTTTGCCTTGTTCTTTTAAATAGCACACATCTTGTTCGCCGCGTACCTGTTTGCACATTGCATCTTTATCTATTATCATACACGACAGCCAAAAGTTTGGCTGCGAATTTATTTCATCAATCGGGTTTACCGATACGGGTAAACCTTTTAAACCGTCTTTATAGCGCATATAAATTGCCTTTTTTTGTGATATATGCTCGTCCAAATAAGGCAGCTGACCGCGTACAACACCGGCAACCACATTGCTCATTCTGTAGTTATAACCCACTTCTTCGTGCTGATACCACGCGGCATTTTCACGCGCCTGGGTTGACCATTTACGCACTTTGTTTGCGGCGTGTTCATCATCGGTTAAAAAACAGCCGCCCGAACTGCCCGTTATAATTTTATTTCCGTTAAACGAAATTGTATTGTATTTGCCAAACGTACCCGTTTGTTTGCCTTTATAAAGTGCGCCCATAGATTCCGCCGCATCTTCAAGCAAAATTGCATTGTGTTTTTTTATAATAGCATTTAATTCGTCTATTTTACCCGGTGTGCCGTAAAGATGTGCAATAAGCACAATTTTTACATCGGGGTAAATTTTAAATGCCGCCTCAAGCGCCTCGGGGTCCATATTCCAGGTATCGTATTCGGTATCTATAAATACGGGTTCTCCGCCCTCGTAAACTATTGGATTTACCGTTGCGGCAAATGTCATATCGGAGCAAAATACTTTTTTGCCCTCCAATGCGCCGTGTCCCGGTTTTGGCATACCGTATACCTCAATACCCGCAAGCTTTGCCGCAAGGTGGAGCGACGCTGTACCTGCCGACAATGCAACCGCATACTTACAACCCATATATTTACAAATTTGTTTTTCAACCTCGTTAATATTTTCACCGACGGTTGACATCCAATTTGTTTGGTATGCCTGATTTATATATTTAATTTCGTCGCCGTGCATTGTGGGTGAACTGAGCCACACTTTACTTTCAAATTTTTTAAACTCATTGGCATTTTTAAACATTTTTTCTCTTTTTCTCTCTTATTATTTTTTCTTTTTTTCTTTTTTCTCTATTCTTTTAAATTTTTAAGAATTTCACCAATTAATACCAATCGTGCAAAAACGCTTCAAGTTCCTGCGCCTTGCTTATTGACGGTTGCCCCTCATAACCTCCAGCCGCTTCTTTGTCCTCAATGTATTCAATATCTTTTATGGTGTTTTCTGTCAACTCAAGGGCTTCGGGGTCGTTTTTGTATTTCTGCTTTAATGCCGTAATTATATTTGCTGTTTTTTCTTGCATATAATCACCTATCTGTATTTCTTGATGCCATTTTTTATAATTTTTATCTTTTATTGCTTTAGGCAGATGTTGCAATATCCGAACACGCTCACAACGCTGAAAAATCAGCCTTTT
>USKN01000069.1 GCA_900555295.1 uncultured Eubacteriales bacterium | reverse complement strand
TTTGCGTATGTTGATGCAATAAGTGCCAGCTCAAGAGGCGTTGTAAGGGTTTTACCCTGTCCTATTGACGCAATTGCACAATCAAGAGGCATCATAGATGATGTTTGATATTTTGATTTACTGTACGGAAAATCAAAATTTATTTTTTTGTTAAGCATAAATCTTTCGGCTATATTTTTATGGAGTTTGTCATCAATTTTTGAACCTTCATATGCAAAATACACATTACTCGAATTAATAAATGCTTTTTCAAGATTTGTTGTTCCGTATGCCTTTTTAGATGCGTTTGCAATGCTTTTGTCGCCAAACCGAACAGCACCTTTGTTATCGTCAACAACATCATTTTGCATATCGTTTTCGTAAATAAGCGCCGTTGTAACAACCTTATATGTTGAGCCCGGAGCATACAATCCCATTGTTGCTCTGGTTAAAAACGGCGAATTGTCGGCAGTGTTTAATGTACTCCATTCAGCCTCAAGACTATCGGCATTAGGGTTAAAATCGGGTTTGCTTACCATAGCAATAATTGCTCCCGTTTTGGGGTTCATTGCAACAAGCGCCCCGTTATATTTTTGCATTAACTCCGACGCTCTTTTTTGTACATTATGATTTAATGTAAGGTAAACATCATCGCCCTCACCCGATGTACCGTTAATAATTTTGGCTATGTCAAAAAATTCACCTATATTGTTTTTGCCGAGCAAATCGGCATTACATACCTTTTCAAGCAACGACTTGCCGTACTGCGATGATGAATACCCTATAACGTGAGAATATAAATTATTGTACGGATATTTACGCACCTGAACTCCGTTATTGTTGTATTCGCTGTATGCCAATGCCGTCTTTGTACTGTCATATACTGTACCGCGTAAAATTTTGCTTTCCTGCGCAATATTGCGCTGATTAAATGTACTTTGTGTGTACTCATCGCGGTAATATATTTCTATTGCGGTAAGATATACAATAAGTGATAAAAACAAAAAGCTGATAAACACAAGTATATGCACCACTTTTTTATTATTCATAAGTAACTTTCCTTTTTTACAACTAATTTAAAACTTCCGACACAAAATCGTCAAATTCTTCCGCTCCAAGCATTCCGACACTTCTTTTATACTCGTTTCCGTCTTTAAATATTATAAGAGTGGGAACAGACATTACTTTATATTCAACTGCCGGCAATCCCGCCTCATCTATATCTATTTTACAAAATTTTACCGCATCACTTAATTTTTCAGCAGCTTCTTCAAATACAGGCGCCATCATTTTACACGGACCGCACCATGTTGCAAAAAAATCGCACACAACAGGCTTATCGGATTTTAATACTTCCTGTTCAAAATTATCGTTTGTTATTATTGTAATGTAATCGCTCATAATGTATATTCATCCTTTCATATGGGTTTATATTGCGTATCCACAACTTCGCATTTAATGCCAACGCCAAACTTTTGCGTAACAGCGTTTATTACCTGCTTTTCATTTTTTGTATACACTGTAATTGTAACATCATTTGCAAAATCTTTATTTTCGATAACGGCAATATCCTTTATTATATATTCCAAGTTGGAAAGCAAATTATACGGTACTGTTATTTTTATTATACTGCACAATGTTAAAACACTTTTGCCGGCCGACTCGAGTGCTTTTTGTGCAGATGCGGTATAGGCACGCATAAGTCCGCCCGTGCCAAGCAAAATCCCGCCGAAATAACGGGTTACAACACATACAACGTCGGTTATACCCTGTTGTTCAAGCATTTCCATAACAGGAAAACCGCCTGTACGCGACGGTTCTCCGTCATCCGAATACTTTTTTATTTTATTCGTTCCTGTACCGATAATATACGCATACACATTATGCCGTGCATCGTAGTACTTTTTTTTTGACGTTCTTATAAAATCCTCGGCTTCACTTTCGCTTTGAACGTGTGCAATATTGCAAATAAACTTTGACTTTTTTTCCGCAATTTGTTCAGATGCACTGCCTTTAACCGTTATATAACTTATTGAACTCATAATGCGAAACTCCTTTTATATGTAATTTTCAAAAAATCAGGATATATATTGATGTATTTGTTCGGGAAGCTCGGATTTATCGGCACTTATACATATTATAAAATCTACATTATTTTTATCGCCCAGGCGGTTAACGGACTCTATAAAATTTGAAAGATTATCCGCGTCATTTTCAACAATGCGCAAAAGACTGTCTATATAAATATGAGATATATCATAATTTTGCGAGAGTATGCCACAAATAAATGCGTTAAAAACTCTAAACGTTTCGTGGTCATATTCTTTCATATCTATAAGTCTTATTTTGTGGTCGATATCGGTAATATGCCTTACGCCGTCGCATATAAAAACAATATCGCCGTGAGAAGTTACTTTAGCATTATTAATACTGTCAATCATTGCCTTTGTTTTACCGGAACCTTTTTTGCCAACAATTAGTTTTACCATAGCCAATTCCTCCCTGGACATATAATAATATTAGAAAACGCTGATTTTTGTTTTCTTGTTTAAATATATTATACATTATTATTTAAAATACTGCAATATTTTAAAAATAACTTGGGCAAATATTGGTTATTATTACAAAAACACGTTAAAATACTTGTTTATTTTGCTATGAAACTTTTTCGTCATTGTTTCTTTTATACACGGTTATGGCTATTGTTCCCGTTAAAACATCGGCATAGGCAAACGATAAATTAGCTGACGGCTGACTGTCGCCCGCAACCGATACGGTGAATAAATTATCATACACACCCGAAATAACGCAGTTTTTTATTACAAATCTTCTTCTGCCGCGTACCGAACGTATTGCAACAGTCATTCCTTTTATTTTTAAAATGCTTTCTTTTACCTGTTTAAAACAGGTTTTTGAATTATCAAAATTATTCATATATTCTCACCTCGAGTGTATTATTTACATCATTTGGCTTTTTTATACACACAATACTTTTTACGTATATATCGCCAAAAATAACAAATAATACTTTTTGAGGTGAAAGATTAAATGAACTTTAAACTTAAAAGCTTAATTTTATATTCAAAAAACAACACACAGCACTTTCATATAGGTGACAGTTCGAAAAAAAAAGCAATTGATACGTCAATTAAGAAAAAAATATCAACCTCCCTCGACGATAACAAAAAATACCTTGAAAAACTCTATAATATGCCGCTTAACGGTGATATTGTATTTCGTGATATATCGTTTTACTGCGGAAAAAACAAAGTAAAGGGTCTTATAGTATCTGTTGACGGATTAAGTGACGGCGAATCTATTAACGAATGTATACTAAAACCTCTTATGAGAAGAAAACCCGACTCATCACCGTATACGGCGGAGCAAATATATACGTCGCTTATTCCCCAAGGGCAAATAACGCTTACCGACGATATAAATGATATGGCGCATAAAATAAATATAGGAAATGCCATACTTTTTTTTGATGGACTTGATACGGGTATGATAGCCGATGTTAAATCGTGGGAACACCGCGGTGTTGACTCACCTTCAAACGAAGCCGTTATACAAGGACCTCACGAAGGATTTAACGAGGTTTTACGTACCAATACAGCGCTTATACGAAAAAGTATAAACAGCCATAACCTTATAATGGAAAATGTATCGCTTGGTAAAACAAGTAAAACACCGGGCGCACTTGTTTATATGGCAAACGTTGCAAACACAACCCTTGTAAACGAAGTTAAATTCAGATTAAAAAATATAGACGCCGAATATATTTTATCGGTACTCGATGTTGAAAAATACACTGAGGAGGCAAGCTTTTTGCCTATACCGCAAATGCTTACAACCGAACGTCCCGACCGTGTATGCAAGTCTGTTTTGGAGGGGAAAATCGCTCTGGTAATGAACGGCAGTTCCCACGTTCTTGTAATGCCCGCAACCGTATTTGACCTTGCATCATCGGTTGAGGACAGCTATTTGAGGTTTCCGTACTCTATGTTAATATCTTTTATTCGCTTGGCGGCAATCTTTACGGCGGCACTTGCTCCGGCAGTTTTTGTTGCCATATGCGAATACCACCGCGAGCTGATTTTAACACCGCTTTTACTTGCAATTCAATCATCACGCGTATCGGTTCCTTTTTCAATAATAAGCGAACTGCTGCTTATGGAAGTTGTATTTGAGCTTATAAAGGAGGCGGGAGTTCGTATGCCCGGCGCCATAGGTTCAACTCTGGGAATTGTGGGAGGTCTTATACTTGGGCAAAGTGCGGTTGAGGCAAATATTGTAAGTCCGATTATGATAATAATTGTTGCCGTAACGGGACTTGCAGAATTTGCCATTCCGTCTTACACGCTTTCTTTTTCGTTCAGATTTTCAAGATTTATATATATATTCGGTGCGGCGGCAGGCGGATTTTTTGGGTTGTCGATGTTATTGTTTATAAACACACTTATGTATGTATGCACCTTATCGTTTGGTGTGGGAGCCGTGTCGCCTCTTGCGCCTGCAAGCGGTACAAGCTTGGCATCAAAACTGTTTACACCTCCGCTGTGGCGGCAAAATTACCGCCCGTCGGAGGCAAAGCCGACCGATAAGGAAGATAAGGCGTTTATCAGCCGTAAATGGATAAAATAATACAAATAACTACAAACGGGAGATGATTAAAAATGTCTGAAATTGCAAGCGCAAGCAGCAATAAAGGCAGTATATTTTACGCAATTCTTATATATGTCAATGCGTTTTTTTTCGGTATGTATCCTTTTTTAAACAGCGGAGCAAACGCGGCTTATATAACCGTACTCATATGCACGGTATCGGTAATTGTTATAATTACCGCACTGTCTTTTTTGCTCGATAAATTTAATATTAATACGCAAAACATTCTTTCCCCTCCAATTATGAGATACGTGTCCGGTGTGTTTTTTGTATTTTCGGCTATTAATTGTGCAATACTGCTTTCCTGTACAGTTCAATGTTCGTTTAGGTTTTTTATGCCGCAATCGCCTTATACGTACCTTGCAATGTTTTTTTGCATATCTGTTATTTTTGGAATACACGCAGGACACGGCGCGTTAAAATCGTACGGAAAAGTAATTTCCGTTTGTATATTTGCACTTGCATTATATTTTGTTTTTTCATCATTTAAAAGCGCGCAAATTCAACGAATATTCCCTCTGCTTGGGCAAAATGCAAAATCAACCTTTTTAGGTTTCAGCGGTATCAGCGCTTTTTCAAATATAATATATTTGTATGCATACAACAAACAAAACGAGGCGCTAAAATATAAAAAACTGCTGTTTACGGCAATAAAAACAGCTCTGTCGGCAGGCATATTTATATCTGTTATGTGTTTTGTTTATGCAATGTGCGTGCCGTACGAAATAATACGTTCAAAAATACTTTTACCGTCATACTATATAGCCTCCGTTTCAGGTTTTGGCATAATATTTAACCGATGTGAAATATTACTGCTTACCGCGTGGATATTTTCGTCGATGGTTTCATTATCGTTTATGGCAAATACTACAGCCGTTGCATTGTGCGACGCACTAAAATTAAGCGACAGACGCGGTATATCGCCCGTTACAACATTGCTTATTTTTACAATTTCGGTATTAATGCTTAAATTTGATATAATTTATATATGGGAAAAGTTTTCGCATATATTTACAGCTTATATAATACATTTACCCATTGTATGTATTTTAATAAACAATAGGTATCAAAAAAGAAAGGTGAAAAATAATGTTGCGGTGCAAAACAGTTAAAACAGTATTTATAATATTTGTATTATCGTTATTAACATCACTTGCAGGCTGCTACGATTTAACCGAAATCGAAAACACATTAACCGTTATCGCAATAGGTATTGACCTAAACGATAATGAAACAACGGTAACTTTTGCAACAGCGGATATTTCGGATAAAGACAAAGGAGCAAAAGCACCGCTTAAATGCAATACGGTTAATGCCGAAAGTATTACCGATGCCGCTGTGCTGGTTGAGAAAAAAACAAGTTCTCATCTAAGTTTTACACACATAGAGTGTATTGCGGCAAATACAAATATCTCATCAAAGTTTAAAAGCTTTATAGACGAAATGTATTTAAAACTTAACATAAATTCATCGGCAGATGTGGTTTTTACCGCAGGCAGTGCCGCGCAATACTTAGACCAAATAAACAAAATATGCGAAAGCTCTCCCGATATGTATTTTACAAACATTTTTAAAAGCAATAAATATTTACCGAGTACATCTCTTGCAAACGCATATTCATCTGTTATGTCGGGCAGAGCGTTTATATCTCCGCTTGCCGATATAACGGATAACGAATATATTTACAAAGCGGCAATATATAAAAACAGCAGTATTTTTATATTAAGCGACAGCAATTTATTGGACGCGTATTGTATACTTACGGGAAAACTTAATAAAATCACCGTTATGTACAACAATGGCTATTATGACGTATACATTTCATCAAAGCCTAAAATCAAAATAACAAATACAGATAAAAGCAATATTAAAATTTTAACAACGGTTAAAATAAGATGTGAAAATCAAACAGATGAATTTGTTAAAAAAGCCAAAACAAGTGTTTGCGATATAATAAATAATTACTATACGTTTGAGCAAAAAAGCCATATAGATATGACAAATATTGAGCAACATTTAAAATCCTCATATTTAACCCAGAATAAATGGAGCAAAACAGATTGGTACGCGCTTTATTCAAATGCAAAAATTGTTACGGAGGCGGTTGTATGAACAGCAGCTTTTTACTGATAATTTTAAAATTTATTTTAATTTTATGGATAAATATATATACTGTATCATACGCAATTTACGAGGGAAAAGGCAATCGGCCGGGTGCGGTATTTACCGTATTAATTCTTTTTGCGGCGGATATATCTGCTTTATTTGTATAAAAAATAAAATGAAATAAAAATACTTGAAAAAACAACAATAATATGGTATTATATATTTTGCTACAAAAACAGTATATACACGAGGAGATATAAATATGTCAATTATTGAAGTTTTGTTAATAGGTATCGGACTTTCTATGGATGCATTTGCTGCTGCCGTCTGTAAAGGTTTAGCGTCACGTAAGTTTAATTTTTCATATGCATTTATTGTTGCATTGTTTTTTGGAGTGTTTCAGGCACTTATGCCGTGTATAGGCTGGCTTTTGGGAAAACAGTTTCAAAACAGCATAACCGAAATTGACCATTGGATTGCATTTATTCTGTTGGTATTTGTAGGCGGAAAAATGCTGTACGAGGCACTGACCGAAAAAGATGAGCCTGCGCCCAATGCAAAAAGGACATCAGTTATAGATTTAAAGGAGTTAGCCGTTCTTGCGGTTGCTACAAGTATAGACGCACTTGCAGTTGGTATAACATTTGCTTTTCTCGACACCGACATAATTAGTTCGTCATTGCTTATAGGTTTAACCACATTTATTATAAGTGCATTTGGATTTTTAATAGGTGTACTGTTTGGCACAAAATTTAAAACAAAGGCTGAAATTGCCGGTGGAATAATACTTATACTTATAGGTGTTAAAATACTGCTTGAACATATGGAAATAATAAATTTTTAAAATTATTTTTCTATCTCACTTCAAATTAAAATTTAAAACAGGGCTGTGCGGCGCAATATAATTGATACACCACACAGACTGTTTATTTAAATAAACACACAAAAAAGAACGTCAGCTTTTGGCAAACGTTCTTTTTTTACTCTTATTTTTTATTATTTAATCATACTTGCAACTTCATCAGCAAAGTTATCTTCTCTTTTTTCAAGACCTTCGCCTTTTTCAAATCTAATGTAGTCAACAAGCTTTACTCCTTTTGATGCGAGATAAGCTTCTACTTTAAAATCGCCGTTTTTAACAAATTCCTGTTGGAGCAAGCAGTTTTGTTCATAGAACTTATTAATTTTACCGCCAACCATTTTTTCTATAATATTGTCGGGTTTGCTTGCATTTTTGGGATCTTCTTTAATTTGTGCTATAATAACCGTTTTTTCCTTTTCAACATCTTCGGCAGGAACAGTATCTTTTGAAAGATAAAGCGGATTAATTGCGGCAATCTGCATAGCAACATCTCTTGCTGCTTCGTGTGCATCATCATTATTCAAGTCAGCTTCAACTTTTACAAGAACACCAATTCTTCCGCCGCCGTGAATGTACGATACGGCACCGCTGTCAAAACGTGCAAATCTTCTTATTGAAAGGTTTTCACCAATTGTAAGAATTTTTTCTCTTAACATTTCTTCAACAGTTAAATCCGAACCTGTATATTTAAGTGCTTTAAGTGCGTCAACATCCGCAGGGTTACTGTCGGCAACAATCTTTGCAAGTGTTGCAACAAATTCTTTAAAATCGGCATTTTTTGCAACAAAGTCTGTTTCGGAGTTTACTTCGATTAATGAACCGACACCGTCGCATACATAAGCGTCAACAAGACCTTCTGCCGCAATTCTGCCTGATTTTTTTGCAGCTGTTGCCAAGCCTTTTTCTCTTAAAAATTCTATTGCTTTTTCAACATCGCCGTTTGCTTCGGTAAGAGCTTTTTTACAATCCATCATACCGCATCCGGTTTTTTCTCTTAAATCTTTTACATCTTTAGCTGTAAACATTTTTATTCCTCCACTAATTGTATTAAGTATTATTCAGCGTCATTTGCTTCTTCTTCGGGCTGTTCGGGTAATGCGTCTTCACCCTGTCTGCCTTCGATAACAGCATTTGCAATTGTTGATGCAATAAGTTTTACGGCTCTGATAGCGTCGTCGTTACCCGGAATTACATAGTCAAGTTCTTCCGGATCACAGTTTGTATCAGCGATACCGATCAGAGTGATTCCAA
>USKN01000068.1 GCA_900555295.1 uncultured Eubacteriales bacterium | reverse complement strand
CGCATCTTCCCCAAGGATTGCCTGTCCATAACAACTGTATAACATATACGTTACTTTTGTATCATCCGGCGTACGTTTACCAGGTGCAGATGGAATGACATATCTTCTGGATTCCTCTTTTCTGATAATGCTACCTACTTTTTTAAACTGCTCGGCACTTGCAAGCGAACTACCACCAAATTTTACAACTTTTTTCACTTTTCGTATTCCTCCAACCAAGTATTTTCTGAAATGTATTCATATTCTTCCGCTATAAAAACGTAACTGTATTTATCTTTTTTCGAATTGCACGCCGAGCCTGTTGATACATATATACCTTTCGACTCCAAAACGTGCAAAAGCACCTCCGATTTTACACCGGCAAACGATACGTTAAGCACCGAACACACACTATTTTCGGGAGTATTTATTTTTACGTTTTCTATATTGTTTACAATAAGTGTTTTCAGCTGTTCTTTAAGTTTTTGCGTATAGGCACACTTTAGGTCAAAATTTTTAAACCGTATTTTTGCCGCCGCCTCAAATCCCGCAATTGCCGGTACATTTTCGGTACCCGACCGCATTTGCTTTTCCTGTCCGCCGCCCGTCATAAGCGGTGTTACTTTAAGCTTGTCTTTTATATACAGTGCGCCTATACCCTTTGGTCCGTGTATTTTATGTGCCGAAAGAGTAAGCATATCTATGCCCTGTTTTTTTACGTCCAATTTGCATTTGCCGTATGCCTGAACCGCGTCAACGTGAAGTGCACAGTTTTTAAAATTCGATACAAGACGTGATACCTCGTCAATCGGCATAAGCGCACCCGTTTCGTTGTTTGCATACATAAGACTTACCAAAATTGTATCGCCGTTTAAAATGCTTTTAAGTTCCTCAATATTTATAAATCCGTATTCGTCAACCCCGAGCATTTGCACGTCAAAGCCTAAATTTTCAAGTGTTTTAAATGTTTCAAGCACCGCTTTATGCTCGGTTTTTTGCGTTATTACACGCCTGCCCGACTTTTTATTTGCAATACAGTATCCCAAAATTGCCAAATTATCGCTTTCGGTACCGCCGCTTGTAAAATACATCTCTTTTGCACTACACCCTATTGTGGCGCTTATTGTTTCACGCGCGCCCGTTACAATATCTTCGGCACATTTGCCAAGCCTGTGAAGTGACGACGGGTTGGCATAGTTTTGAGTCATTGTGTTATATACTGCCTGCGCCGCTTCGTCATATGGGCGTGTGGTTGCGCTGTTATCAAGATAAACTTCCATTTTTTCTCCAATTCAATAAATATCATTAAATAATTATACTATAAATTTAATATTTTTTCAAGTTTTAATTTTTGGGTTTGCTTTTTCTCTTTTTTATTTTTTCTCAGTCTTTTTTAGGCTCATTGTACAAATAAACCGTTTTTTAAAACTATTTTGCTTCTTTTATCGACAGTGAAATTCTTTTCTTTTCAATATTTACATCAAGTACTTTTACTTTAACAATGTCGCCTACCGAAAGTGCGTCGGTAGGGTGTTTTATAAACTTATCGGATATTTGCGATATATGCACAAGTCCGTCCTGATGTACTCCTATATCAACAAACGCGCCAAAATCTATTACGTTTCTTACCGTACCCGTAAGCACCATACCGGGTTTTAAATCCTCCATACTCATAATATCGTTCATAAGTATGGGTTTGGGCATTTCGTCACGAATATCCAAATCGGGTTTTAAAAGCGAACTTACTATATCCTCCGCCGTGGGCATACCTATATTGTGGCGTGTGCAAAAATCATTCATATCCAATTTTTTTACTCTGTTTCTCAAATCGGATATATTATGCGCCTTAATATCGTCATCGGTGTAGCCCGCCTCGTGCGCAAGTGCGCGCGCCGCCTCATACGATTCGGGGTGAACGCTTGTGGAATCGAGAATATCGTCCGCGTCGGCAATTTTTAAAAATCCCGCGCATTGCGTAAATGCTTTAGGTCCGAGTTTGGGTATTTTAAGAAGTTGTTTGCGTGATGTAAATTTACCGTTTTCGTCACGGTATTTTACAATATTTTTTGCCACCGCCGACGATAAGCCTGCAATGTACGAAAGTAGCGGTGCCGACGCCGTATTTAAATCAACCCCGACGCTGTTTACGCAATTTTCAACCACTCCCGTAAGAGCCTCGCCCAAGCGTTTTTGGTTCATATCGTGCTGATACTGCCCGACGCCTATCGATTTAGGGTCTATTTTCACAAGCTCGGCAAGCGGGTCTTGTATTCTGCGCGCAATTGACGCCGCACTTCTTTGCTCAACCGTAAAATCGGGAAACTCCTCCGCCGCAAGCTTTGACGCCGAATAAACCGACGCGCCCGCCTCGCTTACCATCATATAGTAAACCTTGCGGTCAAGCTGTTTTAAAATATCGGCAATAAAAATTTCCGATTCATTTGAAGCCGTTCCGTTTCCTATTGCAACAATATCTATATTGTATTTTTGTATAAGTTTTTTTACCGTTTCGGCGCTTTTTGCTTTATCGTGATGTTCAAGTGTGCAAAATATAACGGCCGTATCGCATACCTTTCCCGTTTCGTCAACAACGGCAAGTTTGCACCCCGTTCTGTAGCCGGGGTCAAGTCCGAGTACATTTTTGCCTTTAAACGGCGGCTGCATAAGCAGCTGATAAAGGTTTTTGCCAAACAGTTTTATTGCGCCCTCGCCCGCTTTTTCGGTAAGCATTGTGCGTATTTCACGCTCAACCGACGGTGCAATAAGACGTTTGTATGCGTCCTCGATTGTGCTTTTAAGCACATCATCAAAAATTGAACCCCTTATAATATTTTGTTCAAGATAATCCAAAATAAGGTTTTGGTCTATATCTACCGAAACACTTAAAAATTCTTCTTTTTCGCCTCTGTCAAGCGCAAGCACACGGTGTCCCGCAATGTTTTTTACGGGCTGTGTAAAATCGTAATACATTTCATATACCGACTCGCCGTCTTTTGCCTTTTTACTTGCTATAAATCCGTGATTTACCGTAATGGCGCGTATGTTTTTTCTGTAGTCCGCGTCGTCGGATATCATTTCGGCTATTATGTCTTTTGCGCCGTCAAGTGCGTCCTGTGCGGTGTTTACCTCTTTTTCGGGGTTTATATATTTTTCGGCAAAATCAAAAGGCGTGCCGCTTTTTTGATTTTGCAGCATAATTTCGCAAGCAAGCGGTTCAAGTCCTTTTTCTTTTGCTATTGTTGCGCGTGTACGTCTTTTGGGTTTAAACGGGCGGTATATATCTTCAAGCTCGCTTAAAATACTTGCCGCATTAATCTTGTCCGTTATTTCGTCGGTAAGTTTTCCCTGCTCGTCTATAAGGCGCATAATTTCTTCTTTTCGCTGTTCAAGCGAACGCAAATATGTCAAACGGTCGTTTAAGTTACGCAATACTTCATCATCAAGTCCGCCCGTCACCTCTTTACGGTAACGCGCTATAAAAGGTATGGTGTTGCCGTCATCTATTAATTTTACCGTATTTTCCGCCTGTTCGGCGCGTATGCCGAGTTCCTGTGCAAGAATTTTAATTATGTCCATTTGTACTCTCCCTGATTAAATTAATTTCGCTTTCTGTAAGCGGCCGCATTTGTCCCGGTTTTAAATTGCCGTCAAGTTTAAGATTTCCCATACTAACACGCTTTAAATACTTTACTTTATTGCCTGTTGCCTCATACATTTGTTTTACCTGATGAAACTTGCCCTCGCATATTGTAACAAAGCTTTCGCATTTACCTGTTATTTCAAGCTTTGCGGGCATTGTTTTGTATCCGCCGTCTATTATAACGCCTTCGTTAAATTGTATAATATTTTGCTCGGTTACCTCGCTCTCGCTTATCACAAAATATTTTTTGCTTACGTGATACTTTGGCGACAGTAATTTGTGACACAAATCACCGTCGTTTGTCATAATTAAAAGTCCCTCGGTATCTATATCGAGCCTCCCAACGGGAAATACCCCGAAATGCTTATAACCGTCGGGAACATAGTCGGCGACGGTTGGAAGTTTTTTATCGTAAACGGCGCTTACGCACCCTTGGGGTTTGTTAAGCATAAGATACGCATATCGCATATATTCTATTTTTTTGCCGTCAAACTCCACAATGTCCGTGTTTTCGTTAATATGCACCGATACATCGCATACTGTTTTACCGTTTACTTTTATTTTATTTTGTTTTGCAATTTGTTTTAATTGGCGTCTGCTTGCAGCACCGCTGCCTGCAAGAAATTTATCGAGCCGCATAACAATACCTCAATTTGTTTTTATTTGCCAAAATTTTTAAGCGACTCAATCTGGGCATTTAACAGTCCCACCGAACGGTTTATAAACATATCCATTTCGTTTTTTGCCTGCTCGCTTTCGCTTGCAATGCCGCTTGCCTTTTGTTTGGCGTCGTCTATTATTTTTTGTGCGTCCGCCTTTGCCTTTTCAATTATAAGGTCCGCCTCTTTGCGTGCGTTTTTTTGCACTTCGTCCGCCGTATTCTGCGCCATAATAAGAGTGTTTTTCATTGTGTCTTCCATAGCTTTGTACGACTCTATTTTTTCTTCAAGCGATTTCATTTTGTCGCTGTTTTCCAAAGACTGTTTGTAAAGCGCCTCATATTCGGGTACAATACACGACATAAAATCGTCAACATCCGATCTTTTGTAGCCGAATGCCGCATTCTCAAATTTTTTGTTTTCCAAATCCAACGGAGTTATCATTTGTAATCACCCTTTTTATATATACTATATATACTGTTTTACGGTTATTTTTATTTTGCCCCTTTTGCTTAATCCTTCGCCTATTTCAATAAGCATTTTGCCAAAACCGCGAACCGATATTATATCGCCGTCTTTAACAATATGCGATGTATTTTTTACGGGAACGTAATTAACGTTTACAAGTCCTCTTTCAACCAGCTGAGCCGATACGGAACGCGATTTGTTTGTACACGCACCCACAATACAGTCAAGCCGTGCCGACGCTGCCGTTTTATGGATAATTTCATACTTGCGCTCGGGTATATTAATGTTAAAAATATCCGCCTCGCTTACCGTAACGCCTGTATTTGCAACCTTTGTAAGATTGTTTTTTAAAAATTCGCATATTTCGGGCAGGCAAAACAAAACCGCCTCATTTTCGAGTATAACAATGTCGCCCAAAAGCTCGCGCGTAATACCTAAACTCATAAGCGCACCCAAATAGTCTTTATGCGAATACACGGTTTTATTGTTTGTTTTTATTGTAACGGCTTGTACGGGAAACATATAATCGGGTGCAATTTCATCCGCGTTGCCGTCCGTTCCGCAAAAAGCCGCAACACATCTCTCGCTTTGAGCATATCCGCCGAAAAATCGAACATCAACAAACTGCGTAATACGTTCGCTTACCATATTAACTTCACGCGGTGATAAAAACTTGCTAAACACCGCCCTGCCCGAAAAAATACTTTTTTCGGCCTTGTCGCATACCGACGACATAAATGTTTTTTCGTTCGGGTCGCCTATCCCAAACAGTGCTGTTTGTCTGTTAATCATATTATCGGTTTAAAAAATGTCAAAAAGTCCCTGTGTTTTAAGTTCGTCGCTGAAGTCGCCCATAATACCCATATTGTACGGTACCATAAGGAGTATGCCGTTAGATACTTTTTGCATACTGCCGTCAAGAGCATATACCGCTCCGCTTAAAAAGTCTACCACTTTGCGTGCAATTTCTTTTTCAAGTTTTTCAAGGTTTACAATAACGGGTTTTTTAGATTTTAAGTGGTCTACAATTTCTGCCGCGTCATCATATGTTTGCGGCTGCATTACCACAACTTTGAGCTGTGCAGTTGTATGTATGTTTACAACCTTGCTCTTTCCCGGTGACGTTTCTCTTGAGCTTTGCGGATAGTCATAAGATGCGGGTTTTAAATCGCGGTTTTCTCTTGCTTCACGTCTGTCGCGCGTATCTCTTTTTGCGCGTGTTTCTCTTTGTTCTTTTTGTTCTTCGATTTCATCCAAATCATCATCATCGGAAATGGTATTCATAACCCAATCCATAAGTTTACTCATATTTAAAATCCTCCCTGTATGCAGCCCAAAGAAAATAAATCCGAATTTGTATTTTAAATACGGATTTACGCTTTCGGTCAACCACAATAATCATACATTTTCTCATATGTATATTATCTTATTTTTTTTGCAATATGTCAATATAAATTTTGTACAAATCGTAAATTTTTTTTGTGCAAATCGTAATTTTTTATTGGTTGCCTTAATGCAATAATACCCCCGCACCTGTTGTGTATTTATACTTTACCTAAAATAGGGAAACTTAAATAATAAACCGTTGACTATTTAGCATAATTATGCTAAAATAATTGTATAATAAATAATTTTGGAGGTGCAGGTATGAATAATATAAGACCTGTTTCTGATTTAAGAAATAATTTTGCCGAAATTTCAAAGACGGTTCACGAAACCAAACAACCGGTTTTTCTGACCAAAAACGGTTTTGGCGATATGGTTGTTTTGAGTATGGAAGCATATGAGAATTTGCAGTTTGAAAGCGAGGTTTATTTTAAACTTAAAGAAGCCGAAAAAGAAGCCGAAATCAATTCTACGCGTTATTCCTCCAAGGACGTTTTAAAAGCGCTGAAAAACCAAGCGGGTGAAACCAAAAATGTATAAACTTGAATTTTTGCCGGTTGCTTTAAACGATATGCTTGAGGCAGTAAGCTATATAAGTAATGAACTTAAAAATTCGATTGCGGCAAACAAACTGTCCGAAAAGTTTGTTGCAGTCGCCGAAGTACTTGCTGATTTTCCGTATTCAAACCCTGTTTATATACCAATGAAACGGCTTAACCGTGAATACCGAAAAACAGTTGTTGAAAACTATCTTATGTTTTATTGGGTAGACGAACCGGGTAAAACCGTCACCGTTGCAAGGGTGATTTACGGCAAGCGCAACTATGGAAAAATGATTGAATAAATAACTGTTAATGAGTTTCGCCACCTCACACCACCGCGCGTAGCGTTCGGTACACTGCGGTTTAATCATATTGTGTTCAGAGACTTGTACACCTCAAATATGCCATAATATTCCCTGCGTGCAAGTCTTTCATTTGTTACGGTGTGATGTAATATACCACTTCATGCAACATCCCAATAGCCTTTTTGAGTGTTTCCGTTGAGATAAGCCTGCCATTCGGGTATACCTAATTTTTTCAGGCTTGCCGCTCTTGTCTTAGGCTTATTCCATTGTTTCCATATGACATCCTTTGTAAGAAAAAGTAACTGTCCTGTTTTCTTTCAATCTTAGGCAGATGTTGCAATATCCGAACACGCATTGCCCGACACCGGATGCTGTTCACTAACTATAAATAAACAATATTATATTATAAATTTATCATTCTCGGTTAGCTCAAGCAAATCAATTGCTTTTTCAAATATTGACTTTGCCCTATCCAATACCCGTCCATCATGCGCATCACTTCCGCAATAGAATTTACAACCAACTTCCTTTGCAATAAAATACAGCCTAAAAATCGTCGAACGCTCATTTTCTGCACAATCCATATCATCAGAATTAAGCTCAATACCGCAACCTTTTTCCCTAACCTTTTTAAATATGCCAACAAGAGAGTCTTTATCAATTAAATCCAAGGTTTCAAGATATTTTTCTCTTGAACTGTCAATAAGACTGCATGTCATATGTGGGATTCCAATTTTATAAAACGGCAAATCCATATCCAGCAAAGTATTAAACTTTTTCACCCAAAAATCAGCCTTTTTCCTTGGCGTCGAAACATCCTTACTTATTGTAAAGCCGGTCATATGAAAATGAGTTGTCGGAATAATTACAAAGTCAAATTCATCAAACCGTTTTTTAGAAATACCTATAGTCATATTTTTGTCCATTTCCGTTTCACAACCAAACAAAAATCTAATTCCGTCTGCCTGCGGAAGCGGTCTTGCAGAGCTTATATGTTCAAAATTTTGAGGCTTATACCAATCTGATGCACCTGCAACTGCCGAATCCCAAAAATGGTCTGTTAAACATATTGTTTTCAAGTTATTTTCTTTTGCATAGCGAAGAATCCTTTCGGGAGTTTGATTCGGATCCGTTGAACAACTTGAAATGTAACTATGAATATGCAAATCACAGTCAAATTTAAATTTCATAATTTTCCCATTCCTTTGGTACAATATTAACGTAACTTGCAGCCGGTACCACAGCATGATTTACAAGTTAACATACTCGTTTTCTCATTCATAACAATTCTCGTATAAATTATTATCAGCGTCATCATAAGCATATATATAATTGTTATTATATCATACTTATCGTAAATTTGCAACAGCTTTTCTTATTTCAACGTGCAAAGTAACATCGGGCTGTTTTACGTCAACCGTTAAATGCGAAAAATGTTTTAGCACATATCCGCCTGTTTCGGCGCATATTTGGGGCGATTTGAGCGCAAATTTTTTGTCGGCTCTTTTTGCCTCAACTTTAAATGTTTTGGCGCTTTTGAGCATATCCGAAAAATTTTCGCTTATACATTCGTATACCGACTCCATAGTTTTTTGCGTTTCGTAAGCCACAACAATCGATACTATGCCAAACACTTTTGTAAGTGCGTCCGCAAGTTTGTCGGTGTACATATCGTCCTCGGGTTCTATATATATTGTAGCCTGTGCTTTATGCACATTTATTTTGCATATATCCTTTACCGCCGATTTAATGTTTTTTATAAGCATATCTTCAAATACGGGGCGGTTAAGACCTTTTAATATTATTTCGCCGTATCTTACCAAAATAAGTCTTTTCAAAATTTACAATAACGGGTTTTTTAGATTTTAAGTGGTCTACAATTTCT
>USKN01000067.1 GCA_900555295.1 uncultured Eubacteriales bacterium | reverse complement strand
AAACCAATACGGGTTCGGGTCCCGTTTGCCTACGCAAGTTTTACGATTGGCATTAATCTAATTATTAAATTTTTTCATAAATAATCAACGATAAGTGTTTTTTAGCCCAATGGCATAACAACGGTAAATCTTACTCACTGTATTTAAGTGACGAACTTGATATGGAAAGTATAATAAATATAATTAAAAGTATATAAAAAATACGGGCAGACGAAAAAAACGTCTGCCTGTATTTTTTATATGTTTTTTTATTAAGATTCCTGTGTTTTTGCAATTTCAAAGTCGTTTTCAATTTCTTTTGACGGCGGAGCCGTAAGCAAAGATACAACCACAATGCATATTGACGAGAAAATAAATGCGGGAAGCAATTCATAAATTGCAAATGCACCGCCGATGTTTGAAATTAAAAGTTTCCATATAAATACCATTGCGGCGCCGCCTACCATACCGGCTATTGCGCCTTGACGGTTTATTCTCTTCCAAAACAGCGAAAACAGCATAAGCGGTCCAAATGTTGCGCCAAATCCTGCCCACGCAAACGAAACTATCTTAAATATTACGCTTTTTTCGTCCATAGCTATTATCATTGCGATTATTGCTATACTTAAAAGAGTGATTCTTGATATGGTCATAATCGTTTTGTCGCTTGCGTCCTTTTTAAATACGCCCTGATATATGTTTTTTGAAAATGCGGATGCCGCTATTAATAAGTACGAATCGGAAGAACTTATTGTTGCGGCAAGAATACCTGCCATTACAAAACCTGCCAAAATAGGCGGAAGTGAGCTTGTTGCAAGTGTTATAAATACATTTTCGGCGCTTGTTGCCGTTAAATGCTCTACAGGGAACAACTCTCTGCCTACAATACCTATAAATACAGCAACGGCAAGCGAAATAATAACCCATACCATCGCAATACGGCGCGAACGTTTAAGCTCGCTCTCTTTGCGTATAGCCATAAATCTTAAAAGTACCTGCGGCATACCAAAATAGCCAAGTCCCCAGGCAAGCATAGAAAACACTTTTAAAAGACCGTAATCGGCAGCTGCTCCGAATATCGGTTTGCCCGATTGAACAATTTGTTCGCCCGCTTCGTTTAACGTTGGTGTTGCAATACCGAAAAACTCTAAAAATCCCGGTATTTGTTTAGCGTTTTCAATTACATTGGAAAAACCGCCCGCTTGTAAAGTGCTTAGTATAACTATAACCGTAAGAGCTATAATCATAACCACACCCTGCATAAAATCAGATGCACTTTCAGCTAAAAAGCCGCCCAATATGGTGTACAAAAGTACAAATGCCACACCTGCAATCATCATGGAAACATACGGAAGACCAAATAAAGTTGAAAAAAGCTTTCCGCACGTTACAAAACAGCTTGCTGCATATACCGTAAAGAATATAAGTATAAAAAGTGCTGAAAGCGTTAATATAACTTTTTTTGTTTCACGAAATCTGTTTGAAAAAAACTCGGGCAGTGTAATTGAATTATTTGCCTGTATGCTGTATCTGCGCAGTCTTTTTGAAACTATAAGCCAATTTAAATATGTACCTACCGCAAGACCTATAGCCGTCCACGCTGCATCGGCAAGTCCGCACCAATATGCTACCCCGGGCAATCCCATAAGAAGCCATCCGCTCATATCCGATGCCTCCGCACTCATTGCCGTTACCCACGGTCCGAGCGAACGCCCGCCCAAAAAATAGTGTTCGGAGCTTGTGTTTGCCTTTTTTGCAAATACAACACCGATTACTATTACTGCCGCCATATAAATAATCATAGCAAACAGAAGTTGTAGTGTGTTACTGTTCATTTAATAATATCCTCCCTTGTAATCAATAAACATATTATACCATAAAAATAAAAAAAGTCAAATAAAAGAGCATTGTTGGCAAAAAAGTAATAACAATTTTGTTGGTATTGCCGAAATATTTTTAAAATTTTTGAATAAAAAGTTTACTTGAGCGCATAATTGAATTATAAAACTGCGGGGTGATAATTTATGAATGTAAGCAGAACAAGTATAAGAACCGATTTGGCTATTGAAGCGGCGGCGCTTGCTTCGACCGACAGTAAAACAATTGACGGAGCAAAAATAGAAGAATACGAACAAAACGGAATAAAAATAAGCAAAGTTGTTATAAAAACGGAACAGGCGGCAGAAAAAATAGGCAAACCGTGCGGCACATATATTACAATAGATGCACAGGTGCTGCGAAAAAACAGCGCAAAAGGGTATGATGACACGGTAAATATTTTATCGCGCCAGCTTGAAAGTATACTTAATTTAAATCCAAAATCGTCGGTTCTTGTTGTGGGGCTGGGCAACAGGTATGTAACTCCCGACGCACTCGGGCCAAAAGTGATTGACAGCCTTATGGTGACAAGGCATTTAATAGACGAATTGCCCGATGTGTTTGGCGAAAACACAAGAGCCGTAAGCGCCGTATCTCCAGGGGTTCTTGGGCTTACGGGAATAGAAACGCTTGAAATAATACGTGGCATAACCGATAAAATAAAACCCGACGCTGTAATTGCCATAGACGCGCTGGCATCACGTAAAATTGACAGAATAAGCACAACAATTCAGATTGCGGATACGGGAATAATACCCGGGTCGGGGATAGGCAACAAAAGATTGGGTATTAACAAAGAAACTTTGGGTATTCCCGTAATTGCCATAGGCGTGCCTACTGTAGTTGACGCCGCAACGGTTGCAAACGATTCAATAGAATTACTTACCGACGCCATTAAAACGCACGCCGATAAAAATTCGCCTATTTTAAAACACATTAATATATTTGAAACGGATAACAGGTATGCGATTATAAAGCAGGTTTTGTTTCCGTATGTCGGTGAGCTGATTGTAACACCGAAAGAGGTTGACAGTATTATAGACGATATATCCGAGATAATTGCGCGCGGCATAAACAAGACTTTGCTCGGCAGCGAAGTATTTGATTTTTAATTAATTTAAAAAAGGTATTTTAGTTTACGGCTTGTCATATATTTTAAACAAACAAAGCGAAAATCAAAACCGATAAGAGGTGTTTGTGTGACAGGCGATAAAGTGTACAACGGCAAAAAATGCTTTGGTAAACCGTATAAAAAAACGTTTAAAACATTAATAATAGGCAGACGGGCAGTCGGTGCAATAATTGCGGCGGTAAGCACTGCGGTTTTTTGTGCCGGTTTTGCATCTGCGTTAAAAAACGTTAATTTTTTAAAGCAAGACGAATTTTTAAAAAAGTGTGTTAATATTTCCGTGCCGTATATAAGCAGTAACGGTTTTGACGGCGAAAAAAAGATGTTAAAATATTTTGAAAGCCCGGTGATGTATGTGTCAAAAATTCCGTACTTATACGATATAAAACAAGAAAAAAACAATACTCAGGATACAAAAAACACGCAGGTGTTTAACGCAGATAATGCAGATGTATCTAAACAAAGCACTCCCGAAAAAACCGAATACAATTACGGTAAGGTATCGGAGCAAAGCAATGCGTCGGTCGATTTGGATATAAAAAACGAAACGGGGTATGAAATCAACAAAAAAGAGTTAATGAAATCGTGCGGAAAAATATCGCTGTCATCATCTGATAAACCGCAAGTTTTGATTGTACATACTCATGCGTCCGAAAGTTACACGCAAAGCGAAAAATACCACTATTCGCAAAGCGATTTTGCACGGTGCCAGGATATACGGTATAATGTTGTAAGAGTGGGAGATGAGCTTGAGTCGGAATTAAAAAAGAGAGGGTTAAATGTTATTCACGATAAAACAATAAACGATTATCCGTCTTACAACAATTCGTACAATAAAACAAAAGAATTAATTGAAAAACACATTAAAGAATATCCCACAATAAAATGTGTGCTTGATGTTCACAGGGACGCTATAGTGCGTGAAGACGAAACAAAAGTAAAGCTTACAAAGGAAATAAACGGTGAAAAAGCGGCACAGGTAATGATAGTATGCGGCAGTGATGCAAGCGGATTATATAATCCCGATTGGCGCGAAAACCTGGGCTTTGCGCTTAGAATTCAAAACAGTATTGAAACAAAATACCCCGGGCTTATGCGCCCTGTAAATTTGCGCAGGGAGAGGTTTAATATGCACGAAACAACAGGTTCTCTTTTGCTTGAATTCGGCACACACGGAAACACCCTCGACGAGGCAATTGCATCCGCAAAGTACATAGCCGAAGGTATTTACGACGCGCTTACGGTAAAAAATTAATAACCCAGCTGCTCGCCCACAATTACTACTTTTATTCTGTTTTCAATTCGCTGGCTTGACATAATGGTATAATTGCGGCATATACGTTTGTCGGGCGCACAGCCCATACATATATACGGATTTGATGCTTTAAGCGAAACACATTCGCCGTTTTGGGCACAGTACGTATCAAGATTAAGCCGTATGCAGTTTGCCGGTGCAGCTTCCGATTTAACGCGCAGTACGGCTTCGTCTATATTTTTTACAATTTTATTGTACCCAACCGCCACAATAACGTTTTTGGGACCGTACAGCATAGCGGCAACTCTGTTTGCGTTGCCGTCCACGTTATAAAGCTCTCCGTTTTCGGTTACCGCATTTGAACTTGTTACAAAATAATCGGCAAAAAAGGTTTTGCGGTATATATCGTCAATTTCTTGGGGTGTTTTTGCCAAAGTGCGGTCTAAAAAATTATATTTGCCGCTTTTAAGCGCGTCGGTTACTCCAAGTTGTTGGGCCGTAACGGTTCCGCCCATTGAAACGGTGGAGCCTTGCGGAATAAGACTCATTATTAATTTATAAGCTTGTTCCGCCGTTTCGGCATAGTGAGCATCCATACGGTTTTTTTGGAGTGCTTTTATTGTTTTGTCAATACGTTTTAACATAATTTCTTTTTGATTGTTATCCATAAAGCCATTCACCTCAAATTTATTGTATCACTTTTTGTTTTTTATTGCAATGTTTATTTTTAAAAACAGATTTTTTTGCTTTTTTTCGCTAAAGTTTTGCACAAGAAATAACAAATTGTTAAAAAATATATATAAAATACAAAAAATTCCGTGATATACAAAAATTATATACATAATTTGCTTGAAATATATCAAAAAACAGTATATAATATTAAGTATAATTGCAGCAGGCACCAAAAAATTATTTTTGTTGCCTTATAACGAGGAGTTGATAATATGACAGACAATTCTACGGCAGAAAAAATTCACACTCTTGCTGTTCTTCCGTTAAAAGGAATACCCGTATTTCCGGAATCGATAATTCATTTTGATGTTGCACGTGTTAATTCCGTTAATGCGGTTAATTACGCATTGGAAAACGGACAGTTTGTTTTTCTTTTGGCACAAAAGAATTTAAATACAGATACGCCGACAGAAATCGATTTTTACACAATAGGTACTATTGCACGCATTAAACAGGTGCTTACGTTGGATAACGGAAATGTTAAAATTTTACTTGAAGGAATTGTAAGAGGCAAACTTTTACATATTAATAAGTATGCGCCGTTTATTGAGGGCGATGTTAAAGAAACGCGAATTATTAATAACTTGCCCGAAAGCGACGATAAGGACGAAAAGTTTTATATGCGCAAACTTAAAGAAGAACTTCAAAATTACTACAAAATAAAATCGCGCTATCCGAGTGAAGTTCAAAAAGTATTCGGTAATATAAATACCCCGGGTAATTTATCCGACGCGGTAGCGTCAAGCGTAAATTTTGCACCCGAAATCAAACAAAAGTTATTGGAGGAGTACGATCCGCTAAAGCGCGTAATGATGCTTATTTCGCTTTTAAAAGATGAAATTAAATATTTCCGAATAACTTCGGATATGGATAAAAAACTTCAGCCGTTTGATTTTGAAACTTATAAAAAAGAAACGTTTAAGAGTATACTCAAAAGAATAGAGCAACGGGAAAACGGCGAAATTGAAGAAACTGATGATGACGAAAACGATTGCATCGGACGTTTGCTCAAACGCGGCGTGCCCGCACCCGTATTGGATAAAGCGGCAGAAGAAGAAAACAAGCTTACAAAAATTCCGCCGTCAAGTTCGGAATACACTGTTTTGCAAAATTATTTGGAGTGGCTTGAGAGTATACCGTGGGAGGTAAAAAGCCCTCAATCGTTTGAACTTGAAAATGCACGTCCCATACTTGATAAAGACCATTGGGGAATGGATAAGGTTAAAGACAGAATTATAGAGTTTTTGGCTGTACGAAAACTTACGGAGGGCAAAAAATCACCCGTAATATGCCTTGTGGGACCGCCCGGAGTAGGTAAAACAAGTATTGCCAAATCAATTGCAAAAGTTCTCGGACGGGAGTATGTAAGAATATCGCTTGGCGGTGTACACGACGAAAGCGAAATACGGGGACACAGACGTACATATATAGGCTCAATGCCCGGAAGAATTGTATCGGCGCTTAAATACGCAGGCACAATGAACCCCGTTATACTGTTGGATGAAATAGACAAACTCGGCGACGGCATTAAAGGCGCTCCGTCGGCTGCTTTGCTTGAGGTTTTGGATACGGAGCAAAACTTTTCGTTCAGAGATAATTATTTGGAACTTGAAACCGATTTGTCGGATGTGTTTTTTATTACAACCGCAAATACGCTCGATACAATAGAACGTCCTTTGCTTGACAGAATGGAAATAATAGAGCTTTCAAGCTATACGTCGGAGGATAAAAAGGCGATTGCCGAAATGCATCTTATTCCCAAACAGCTTTCGGAACACGGCTTAAAAAAGAGTAATCTTACAATAAAAAGCGACGCTGTGGACACAATAATATCGGCATACACAAGAGAGGCCGGAGTAAGAGAACTTGAACGAAAAATTGCTCAAATAATGCGCCACGCGGCAAAGTTAATTGCACTTGACGGAAAAAAACATCTTACCGTAAGCTCGGCTAACATAGAAAAATATTTGGGAAAAAAAATATTTCCCGAATTATGTACGCACAAAGAATCAAATGTGGGTGTGGTTAACGGCCTTGCGTGGACTCAATTCGGCGGTGATACATTGAGCATTGAGGTAAATGTTATGGACGGAAGCGGTAATTTGGAACTTACGGGTCAGCTTGGAGATGTTATGAAAGAGTCGGCTAAAGCCGCCATAACATATGTACGGGCAAATGCGTCAATGTTTGGCGTACCTGAAGACTTTTCATCAAAATGCGATATTCATATACATGTTCCGGAGGGCGCTGTTCCAAAAGACGGTCCGTCGGCAGGTATTACTATGTGTACAGGTATTATATCTGCTCTCACGGGTAAAAAAGTAAGAGGTGATGTGGCTATGACGGGTGAAATTACCATTACGGGACGAATTTTGCCGATAGGCGGATTAAAGGAAAAAGCAATGGCTGCATACCGCGAGGGTATTAAAACAGTGCTTATTCCAAAGGAAAACGTTGCCGATATCAGCGAATTGCCCGATAATGTGCGTTCATCTCTTGATTTTGTTGTTGCCGACAGTATGAAAACCGTTACTCATACAGCATTTATAAACTAAAAGGAGTTTAATGTATGAATATTCACAATGTTACACTTATGATATCCGCTGTGCGAAAAAATCAGTATCCCAACACTCCCTGGCCCGAAATAGCTTTTGCGGGCAGGAGCAATGTAGGAAAATCATCACTTATTAACAAATTGCTTAACCGCAAAAAACTTGCACGTGTAAGTTCAACCCCGGGAAAAACAGCAACGGTGAACTTTTACAACATAGACGATAAG
This sequence comes from uncultured Eubacteriales bacterium, assembly GCA_900555295.1. Lineage (GTDB taxonomy): Bacteria > Bacillota > Clostridia > UMGS1810 > UMGS1810 > UMGS1810. Next base: position 1,204 of record USKN01000067.1, on the reverse strand, counting down.
CTGTGTCTTGTGGATTTGCCCGGATACGGTTTTGCACGCGTATCAAAATCCGAAAAAGCAAAATGGGGAGTTATGATAAACGAGTATTTGCACGAGCGCGAAAGCTTAAAACAGGTTATTTTGCTTGTGGATAGCAGGCATAAACCTACCCAAGACGATATAATGATGATGGACTATATACGTTCGGTATGCGATAGAGCGGTTGTTGTTGCAACAAAGTTGGATAAACTAAAAAAAACGCAGATAAATGAAAACTTAAATATGATAATTGAGCAGCTCGGACTTTGCGGCGATGATGTTATAATTCCTTTTTCGGCCGTAACGGGTGAGGGGCGCGACCAATTTTTAAGTTATATTGAACAGGAAATACTATAAAAAAATAAGGACAAATAATATGGACGAATTACTAAACGGATTAAACGATATGCAGCAAAAGGCTGTACTTAAAGCCGATGGACCGCTTTTGGTGCTTGCGGGTGCGGGAAGTGGCAAAACAACGGTTCTCACAAGACGAATAGCTTATATTTTAAAAATGCATAAAGCGCGCCCGTGGGAAATACTTGCAATAACATTTACAAACAAGGCGGCAAAGGAGATGCTTGAAAGGATAACATCTCTTGTTCCCGACGATGCGGGTGATATGTGGATTAAAACATTTCACTCCGCTTGCCTTAGAATGTTAAGGCGGGATATAGATAAAATAGGGTATACCTCTAATTTTAACATATACGATACAAATGACCAAAAACGTATTGTAAAACAATGCATAAAGGATTGTATGTTAAATGAAGATAACTATCCTGTAAAAAGCATTATCTCGCGCATAAGCGACGCTAAAAACAAAGGAATAAGCCCCGAGGTTTTTGAAAGCAAAATTGCTTTGGATTACCGTATGAAAGGATATGCAAAAATCTATTCTCGTTACAGCCAAATATTAAAAGCAAACAATGCACTCGATTTTGACGATTTGCTTTGTAAAACGGTTGAAATACTTGAAAAATATCCCGATGTGCTTGAATATTATCAAAACAAGTTTAAGTATATTCTTGTAGACGAGTATCAGGATACAAACCTTGCGCAGTATCGTTTGGTAAAAATGTTATATACCAATAATCTTGAAGAACTTCCTCCCGAACGTTCGCTTTGCGTTGTGGGTGATGTTGACCAATCGATTTATAGCTGGCGCGGTGCTGATTACACGATT
>USKN01000066.1 GCA_900555295.1 uncultured Eubacteriales bacterium | reverse complement strand
TTCTACACCCTCTTTTAGGGGCTTTAGAAAAATATTGCTTTATGCGGTCTGTGCATTTTGCTACAGACCCCTTTGAGTTTTTAGCCTTTATTTTTGCTTTTTTAATCCTATGGCAAGAATTATTCCCGCAAGTCCAACTCCCACCGCACGTACAAAATAAGCAAAACCGTAAAATATTACGCCCAAGTTTTGGTAGTAGGTGGTATTGTCGGACGTACCGAAGCCGAATATGGACTGTGCCGCCGATATTTGTATTGAATTTAAGCTTACTGCGGCACGCGCTATATAATGTGCGCCATAAAAACTTAAAACGGCAATTGCCGCGGCGCATATACATATAAACAGCCTGTAAAAGTTTACGGGTGCCGTATTAGCTCTTTTTGGCGGCTCGGGCATTGGCTGCTTTAAGGCGGGTACGTTTTTTGTTATATTGTAATCGGACTCGTCTGTTTCGGCAGCAACATCCGGTGTGTTGAACTCATATCCGCAATTATCGCAATTTTTAAGCTCGTCGTCTACCAAAGCTCCGCACTGTGGACAAATCATAATTAATTACCTCTTTTCGTATATTTTATATATTTTATATATTTTATATATTGTATCACTTATAAGCGATTATTTCAATACCTAAATTAAATTATTTATTATTATGCGTTAAATATCTTGAAAAAAATTTACTTATGTGTTAAAATAGATATGATAAATGTAACAGGAGGCAATATAACATATAATGAACAAAGCAAAATTATACATAAGTAATGTTTACCAATATTTAAAAAAGTTTTATTTAACGTTTAAAGATACCGTTAACATTTTTTTGATTGCTTTTGTTATAAATATTATAATAGAGGCATTGAGCGCACGTACGGTGCTTGGCGGATTTGCAACTTTTGCACATAATCCCGTTGTGTTTTTGTACAATACGCTCATTATTATGTTTACTTTAAGTATAGCCAATTTTATACCTAAAAAGTTTGCGGGGTATTTAATTATTTCGTCGCTGTGGCTTGCGCTCGGCATTATAAACTATAGTATACGAAGTTACAGACTTACACCGCTTTCGGCAACCGACTTTGAAATATTAAGCTCGGTGTGGACCATTATTGACGTATACTTAAAATCGTGGCAGGTTGCGGCAATAACCGTTATATTCTGCGCTATAGTGGCACTTTTGGTATACCGTTTTGTTAAGGGCAAAAAAGTTAAAGTTAATTTTAAATATGCGCTTATAAATTTTGCGGGTATGGGTGCGGCGCTTGCACTTCTTACCACAACATTGCTCAGCACAGGTGCAATTTCAACAACAATAGGCAACCTTGTAATAGCATACAGAGAGTACGGGTTTGTTTTTTGCTTTTCGACAAGCGTTGTTGACAGGGGTATAGATATGCCCAAAGAATACTCAACCAAAACGGTTGACGAAATACGTGAAATGATAGGGCAAACAAGCAACGAGCCTAAAATGGAACCAAATATTATTATGGTTCAGCTTGAGTCGTTTTTTGACGCCAACTATATGAAGGACTTAACATACAGCGAAAACCCCGTACCCGAGTTTACAAAGCTTAAAGAAAACTATTCGCACGGCTTTTTAACCGTTCCGTCATTCGGCGCGGGCACGGCAAATACGGAGTTTGAAGTTATAACGGGTATGAATATAGGCTATTTCGGCGCAGGCGAGTACCCGTACAAAACTGTGCTTAAAAACAAAACGTGCGAAACGGTTAACTATAATTTAATGCAGCTTGGTTATAAAACGCACGCAATACATAACCACAGCGCGTCGTTTTACAGCCGATATCTTGTATATCCCAATATGGGATTTGATACGTTTACATCGCTTGAATATATGGAAAACACCGAAAAAAACCCTATAGGCTGGGCAAAGGACCACGTATTGATTGAAGAAATACAAAAAGCGGTAAACAGCGACAAACAGCGTGATTTTGTATATGCGGTATCGGTACAGCCTCACGGCAAATATCCGTCGGTAATGCCCGAGGGGTATGAGGCGAAAATAACCGCATCGGGATTTATAAATCCTGACGACGAAATACCGTTTACCTATTATTTAAACCAGCTTAACGAAACCGATAAATTTGTGGGCGATTTATGCGACGTATTTAAAAAGAGCAAAGAGCCTACCGTAATAGTATTTTACGGCGACCATTTGCCCAATGTGGAAATGACGGCGGATATGCTTAAAAACAATGATTTGTATCAAACCGAGTATGTTATTTGGTCTAACTTTGAAATGGAAAAACAAGAAAAAAACCTGTGCGCATATCAGCTTGCGGCATATACTTTGGGGCGCGTGGGTATAAACAACGGTATTTTAACAAAACTGCATCAAAATTTCAGCGAAAACGGAAACTACCAAAAAATACTCGAAACTCTTGAGTATGATATGCTTTACGGCGATATGGAGTCGTACGAAAACGCAATTCCGTACAAACCCGTCGATATGAGGTTTGGAATTGACGATATAAAAATAAAATCGGTACGCCAATTCGGTTCGTATATGTATGTAACAGGCGAGCATTTTACACGTCACAGTAAAGTGGTGCTTGACGGAAAGCGCAAAAAAACGGTTTATATAAACGCAAACACGTTGCTTATAGAACACGACCCCGAACAGGTTTACCAAACGGTGTGTGTAACGCAGTACGGCAACAACGGCGACCCGCTTACATCAACCGATACTTTGCAAAATCCCGATACGCTTGCACAGCTGTTTGAACAGCAGCCGGGCGAAATGGACGAACAACAGCAAAACTCAACGCTTGTTGAAGATTAATTATTATGTCGCAGACAGGGCATGCAGCAAAATGCAAGCATTTTGCCGCACGCTCTTTTGCTTTTATGAGGTGATTTGTTTATGAGAGGTATATATATACATATACCGTTTTGCGTGCAAAAGTGCAATTACTGTAATTTTGTATCGTATAAAATGAATGACGAAAACGCAAAACAATATATAAAAGCACTTGAGGGCGAAATTAAAACAACATATGCGAACGATAAAGCCGATACGGTGTATATAGGCGGCGGCACACCTACCGCGCTTGGCGAAAAATTGCTTGAAAGCCTGTTTAAATGTATAAAGAAAAATATAAATATATCGCCCGATTGCGAGTTTACCGTTGAGGCAAATCCCAAAACGGTTACGGCGGATAAATGCAATATAATGAAAGAATACGGTGTAAACCGCATAAGTTTGGGTGCGCAGAGCTTTAATGACGGCGAACTTAAATTTTTGGGCAGAATACATACAGCATACGATACGGAATATACGTATAATCTGTTAAGACAAAAGGGGTTTAACAATATTAATCTTGATTTAATGTTCGGCTTGCCGTGCAGTAATGCACAAACGCTTAAAACAAGTATAAAAAAATATATAAGCATTAATCCCGAGCATATTTCGTGTTACGGTTTAACTGCGGAACACGGTACGGCATATAAAAAGGCAATTGAAAGCAAAAGAATTAAAGAACTCGGCGAAGATGATTTTGCCGAAATGTACAATATTGTTTGCAAGAGTTTAAAGGACGGGGGGTATATGCAGTACGAGCTGTCAAACTTTGCACGTGACGGATATGAGTCAAAACACAACATTAAATATTGGACTCAATGCGAGTATTACGGCTTTGGCGCGGCGGCGGCAGGGTTTTTGGACGGTATAAGGTATGTAAATACCGCAAAAGTGAGAGAATATACAGATTGCGCCGTGCAGGGGTTGGATATACCCAAAGGCGAAAGATACCAAATGAGCAAAAAAGAGCAAATGAGCGAATTTGTTGTACTTGGATTAAGGCTTACCCAAACGGGCGCGGACAAAAAGCTGTTTTACAAAAAATTCGGTGTTTTTATGGATGATGTTTTTGGCGATGTTATAGAAAAATATACCCGCCTTGGGTTTATGGATAGCACAGACGGGCGCATTGTGCTAAAACCTAATGCGTATTATGTAAGCAACGCAATATTGTGCGATTTTATGTAAAAAGATTTCCCTTTGATTTGTTAACAACGTGTGAACAAATTGAAAACATTCGAAAAAAAATAAAAAAATATTGATAAATAATGAAAAATATTGAAAAAAACTATTGACAATTGAATGAATAAGTGCTATTTTATATATAGTTAGCAGATGAAAGCAAAGAGTGCTAAAATTACAAAAGGTCGGGGAGGCGTTTTATTGTGGAGCTTAACGACAGAAAAAAGAAAATTCTTCAGGCTATCATCGATGACTACATTTTAACGGCTGAACCCGTAGGGTCGTCGTATGTTTTGGCAAGCCATAATCTTGGTGTAAGCTCGGCAACCGTACGTAACGAAATGGCGGCTTTGGAAGAGGCGGGATATCTTGAAAAACCGCATACGTCGGCAGGTAGAGTGCCGTCGGTACTCGGCTACCGCGTTTATGTAAACGAGCTTATGAATAAATATAAGCTTACATCAAACGAAATAAACCAAATAAGGTTTGCACTGCATCAAAAGTATATGGAACTCGGCAAAGCAATGACGGGCATATCGGAGCTTATGAGTATATTAACGCAGTACACAACGGCGCTTACAAAACCCACGTCGGTATCGGCGGTTATAGGCAGTGTAAAGCTTATAGCCATTGATAAAAGAACATTTGTTATGATTGTTGTAACAAAAGACGGCGAGGTTAAAAGCAGTAATATTATTACATCTAAACCGTACGACGCCGAAGTGCTTGAAAAGCTGTCAAATTTGCTTAATTTAAAGCTTGACGGAGTAAGCGTAAGCACTCTTACCGATGAAGTGCTTGAAAGTGAAAAACAGCTTTTGCCCGTTGAAAGCAGTTTGCTTGACCCTATATTTGATTTTTTGAAAAAATTATCTATAGATACATCACAGCCCGATATAGAGTTTAACGGTACGTCGAATATTTTTAATCACCCCGAGTTTAACAGCATAGAGCGTGCCAAAGACTTTTTTGAATTTTTGCGGAACGATGACGGCCTTAAAAAAATAATTTCGGGTACGGGTAATAATACGTCGGTTATTATAGGCAGCGAAAACCCCGTATTAAAAGACCACGGATTGAGCCTGGTTGTATCAAACTATTCTCTCGGCTCAAATCTTAAAGGCAAACTTGCAATTATAGGTCCTACAAGAATGGACTATTCAAAGGTAATATCAACGCTGGACTATTTAACGCATACGCTTAACGATTTATCAAAAAACGGCGATGTGTTTTAGGCAAAGTAATAGCTAAACATAGAAAAAATAAAAACAGTAAATTAAGAGGTGTTATTTAGTGGGAAAGAAAAAGCAGACTGAAGAAAATACAGAAAATAAGGTTGATAATGCGCCTGAAAAAGAAAATGCCTGCCAAGATACGGCGGAGAAAACCGTATTGAGCGACGAAAAGGCTCAGCTTGAGCAAAAACTTGAACAGGCACAGGACGAACTTAAAGCGGCAAATGAAAAATATTTAAGATGTGCCGCCGAGTTTGATAATTTTAAAAGACGTACAATAAAAGAAAAAGAACAGATTTATAAAGACAGCGTTGCCGATACGGTACTTGCGCTTTTGCCCGTTGTCGATAATCTTGAGCGTGCGCTTGCGTCGTTTACCGATAAAGACAACGATTACTACAAAGGCGTTGAAATGGTGTTAAAGCAAACCGAAGAAGTTTTTAAAAATCTCGGTGTTGAAGTAATTAAAGCCGTGGGCGAGGAATTTAACCCCGAACTTCACAATGCGGTTATGCATACCCAAGATGATAAGGTTGCCGATAATACGGTTGTGGAAGAATTTCAAAAGGGATATACTTACAAAGATAAGGTTATTCGCTACAGTATGGTAAAAGTTGCCAACTGATTTTAGTTAATTTATATTATTGAATTTAAATTTTTGGGAGGTTTTTATTATGTCAAAAATTATAGGTATTGATTTAGGAACTACTAACTCTTGCGTTGCGGTTATGGAAGGCGGCGAACCCGTTGTTATTGCCAATGCGGAGGGTGCAAGAACAACTCCGTCGGTTGTTGCGTTTACAAAAGACGGTGAAAGACTTGTAGGTCAGGTTGCAAAGCGTCAGGCTATTACAAACCCCGACAAAACAATTATTTCAATTAAAAGAGATATGGGTACTGACAGAAAGGTTGATATAGACGGCAAAAAATACACACCGCAGGAAATTTCGGCTATGATTTTGCAAAAATTAAAATCGGACGCTGAAAGTTACCTCGGCGAAAAAATAACACAGGCTGTTATTACCGTACCTGCATACTTCAGCGATTCACAGCGTCAGGCTACAAAAGACGCAGGTAAAGTTGCGGGCCTTGAAGTACTCAGAATTATAAACGAGCCTACCGCGGCAGCTCTTGCATACGGTATGGATAAAGACAACGAGCAAAAAATTATGGTATACGACCTCGGCGGCGGTACGTTTGATGTATCTATACTCGAAATAGGCGACGGTGTATTTGAAGTTCTTGCTACATCGGGTAACAACCGTTTGGGCGGCGACGACTTTGACCAGAAAATTATAAACTATCTTGTTGATGAATTTAAAAAAGAAAACGGCATAGATTTAAGCGCCGACAGAGTTGCACTCCAAAGACTTAAAGAAGCAGCCGAAAAAGCAAAAATCGAATTGAGCGGTGTAACAACCACAAATATTAACCTGCCGTTTATTACAGCAGACGCAACAGGCCCCAAACACTTGGATATTACACTTTCGAGAAGCAAATTTGACGAGCTTACGGCAGACCTTGTCGAGGCTACTATGGAACCCACAAAAAGAGCATTGTCCGACGCAGGTTTAAATCCGTCAGAAATTAACAAAGTATTGCTTGTAGGCGGTTCGTCGAGAATACCTGCCGTACAGGAAGCTGTTAAAAAACTTATAGGCAAAGAACCTCACAAGGGCATTAACCCCGATGAATGTGTTGCAATAGGTGCGGCAATTCAGGCAGGTGTACTTGCAGGCGATGTTAAAGACTTGCTTTTGCTTGACGTAACTCCGCTTTCGCTCGGTATTGAAACAATGGGCGGCGTTTGCACAAAGCTTATTGAAAGAAATACAACAATACCCACAAAGAAGAGCCAAATTTTCTCAACGGCGGCAGATAACCAAACCAGCGTTGAAATTAACGTACTTCAGGGTGAAAGAGAAATGGCGGCATACAATAAGAGCCTCGGACGTTTCTCGCTTACAGGTATAGCACCCGCACCGCGCGGTGTTCCGCAGATTGAAGTTACATTTGATATAGACGCAAACGGTATTGTTCACGTATCGGCAAAAGATATGGCAACGGGCAACGAACAGGATATTACAATTACCGCAAGCTCAAATCTTTCGGACGAAGATATAGATAAAGCCGTTAAAGACGCTGAAAAATTTGCGGAAGAAGATAAAAAGAAAAAAGAAGAAATTGAAGTTCGCAACAATGCCGATTCGTTGGTATATCAGTGTGAAAAATCGCTTAAAGACTTGGGCGATAAATTAGACGCTGCCGATAAATCGGATATTGAGGCTAAACTTGAAGAAGTTAAAAAAGCATTGCAGGGTACCGATACCGAAGCTATTAAAACAGCTACAGAGGCTCTCCAGCAGAAATTCTATGAAGTATCCACAAAAATGTACCAGGCAGCAAATCCGCAGGGTGCGCAGGGCGGTGCACAGCAAGATCCAAACGGCGGTGCAAACGGCGCAGGCGGCACATATGACGGAGATTACACCGTTGTAGATGACGATAATAAAAATAACTAATGAGAAATGCACTGCAGCAAAAAGCGAAAAAGTTTTGCCGCAGTACCGCTCAAATGGAAGGTGTATTTATACACCTTCCATTTGAAACTTATAAAATAAGCTAATAAGGAAAGGTTGTTAAACCGTGGCTGATAAAAGAGATTATTATGAAGTTCTCGGCGTAAGCAAAGACGCAAGCGAGGACGAAATAAAAAAAGCATATAGAAAACTCGCCAAAAAATATCACCCCGATATTAACCCGGGTAATAAAGAAGCGGAGGAAAAATTTAAAGAGGCAAGCGAAGCATACGGTGTACTCAGTGACGCACAAAAAAGACAGCGCTATGACCAATTTGGACACGAGGGAGCCGACGGCGGTTTTGGCGGCGGCAATCCGTTCGGAGGAGGTTTTGGCGATGTTGATTTGGGCGATATATTCGGTTCGTTTTTCGGAGGCGGTTTCGGAGGCGGTTCGCAGCGCAGACGTAACGGTCCTCGAAAAGGCAGCGATATACAGGAAAGTATTTTGCTTACATTTGAGGAGGCAGCATTCGGGGTTAAAAAAACCATTAAAATTTATGCAGTTGAAAAATGCGACGAATGCGGCGGCGTAGGTGCAAAAAATGCAAGCGACAAGAAAAAATGTACGGCGTGCAACGGAACGGGTGAAGTACGAAATGTTCAAAGAACTCCTCTGGGGCAGTTTGTAAACGTTACAACCTGTTCGGCTTGCGGAGGCAAAGGTACTATTATTACAAACCCGTGTACAAAATGCCGCGGAAAAGGTTTAATTAAACGTGCAAAAAATGTTGAAATAGATATACCGGCCGGAATAGACCACGGACAGACGGTAAGTTTCCGCGGACTCGGCAACGAGGGTGTAAACGGCGGGCCGAAAGGCGATTTGCTTGTAACCGTATCAATTAAAAAGCACCCCATATTTACACGTACGGGTATAGACGTAAACTGCAATGTTCCCGTAACCTTTGTACAGGCGGCGCTGGGTGCCGATGTGGAAGTACCTATTCTTGATGAGCAAAAAAAATACACATTGGGTAAAATACAATACACAATACCCGAGGGTACACAGCCGGACACAGTGTTTAGAATACGCGGTAAAGGTATACCGCATATAAGAAGCGGAGTGCGCGGAGATATGTTGCTTAAAATTACCGTTGAAGTACCCAAAAACCTGACGAGCGCGCAAAAAGAGGCACTCGAAAACTTTGCAAAACTTTCTAAAGAAAGTAATTACAAGCAGCAAAGAAATTTCTTTGACAAAATGAGAGATTTGTTTAATAAATAAAAAAAGAAAAAATCAAACAAACCCGAATATACAAGTAAAACAGCCTG
>USKN01000065.1 GCA_900555295.1 uncultured Eubacteriales bacterium | reverse complement strand
ACCTTATTTCTTTTATTGTTTTTTTAAGTTTTACCGCATTATACAGCGGTTTTATAATATCGGAGGTTTTTTTGCCGGCATATAAAAAAACCGTATCAAAAACCGCACACAATATATCGTATGCCGTTTTGCCGTAAACATTTGCGTTAAAACCGTATTTTAATATTTGCTGTTTTGCTTTTTCTATGTCGGTTTCGTTTACGTTTAAAAAATTATTGTAAATTAAGTCGGCACACTTGCCGTCCCCTCCGTAAAATACGGTATTTATAAATGCAACGTATGCAAATATATATTCTTTTGGCATACAATCCGCCATTCGTATTTCAATGTAATTTTTAAGCCGTACATCGAAAAAGAACATAGACAGCAAATGCTCCGTTTGCTGCTTTGTTATTTGTTTATCTTTGTAAATTTGGGCATACGTACTGTTTTTGGTGTACACGGTTTTGTCGTCACGCTCGTCTAAAATTACGGGAGTGTTATATATATATTCGGCATATTTTTTAAAGCCGAAATCTTTATTAAACAACTCATCTATTGTACCGCAGCGTTTTTTATCTACATTATTCCATATATAATTTCGCACTGCATACATTGTGTTTTTGTTTGCCTCAAATACGGGGGAGTTATCACACATAAGAGATATAAGCGGCGACATAACGGAAGCAAGACGGTATTTTTTTATAAAATCGTCCTCGCTTGTATAGTCTATTGCCACTTGTGTTGAGCAGGTTGCACGCATCATATTTTTGCCCGTTGTACCCGATGTTTTAAAATACTTATCCATATATTTATACCGCTCTTTTGAGTTGAGTTTAAGCTCGCTTGCACATTTAAAAGGGTGGTAACCCACGCTGTATATTTTAAGATTAAGCTTTTTTGTTATTGCGTTTAGTTTTTCAAAAAAATCGGAGTAAATATCAAAAAGTTTAAAAATATCTTTTTGGGGCGCAATGCTTATTTCAAACTGACAGGACGGCTCAAAGCTTATACTGTAATTTTCGCACTCAAAGCCGCTGTATTTGCCGTTGTATAAAATATCTTTTGAATTTTTTATATCTTTTTGCAATTGTTTTGCAATAAAGCATACGGTATTGTAATCTGCCGAATTGCCGTCGTCCGAACATATAAAATGCTCCGCCTCAAAGCCTGTTTTTAAATCGCCCTTTTTTATACCGTTTTTAAAATATTCAACCGTTTTATCAATATTAATATGTTCCATGTAACAACACCTGCTTTATATTGTGTCTTTATTTTTTTGCCGATACTGTGTCGGCGGTATTTTGCACTCGCTTTTAAAATATTTTGAAAAATATGTTTTGTTTATAAACCCTGTCATTTCCGCTATAACCGATACGGGAATATCGGTATCGGTTAAAAGCCTTTTTGCCTCGTTTATGCGTGTTTTAATTAAGTACTTATGCAAACTCATTCCCGTATATTTTAAAAACAGACGGTTTAAATGATATTCGTGATATCCCGTAAAAGACGCAATTTCTTTGTTTGATATTTGTTTTGCATAGTTTTCTTTAATATAGTCTATTGCAAATTCGGCGGCATTTACCGAGTTTTTTGTTTTAAACACGCTTGCTCTTATTATGTTGCAAATAAGCATTTTTACAATTGACGATACATATTCCATATAGCATATTTTATGCAGGGCAAATTCTTTTACCGCACGTTTTAAATCACGCTCAAAGTTCGACGCATTGTCTATTACGGTATATGTCATATTAAAATTTTCGCTTTCTATATCGGGGCATTTAAGTATGTTGCTCAAATCAATATCGTTTGCACTTTTTATGGGTATGGGTGTAATTGAATTTTTAATATTCGAATATTGCTGTGTTAAATCAAAATTAATTGAAATATACGATATTGTACCGTCGGCGCATAAATTGTAGTTTGTGCCCTCGCGGCAATAAAAAAGCGTGCCGGGTGTAAGGCGGTGTTCGGCAGACTCAACAATCATTTTTCCTGTTCCGCCGGTTATATATATTATTCTGCAGTCGCACACATAAACATTGTTATCGTGTGCCGAATATTTGCTGTGCGCCGCATAACGCACATAAGGGTTTATTTGGGACAATAACATTTTTTCACCTTTCTTACATTTTTTTTGCTTTTTGCTTTTTTCGCCATAATGTTTGTTTTATTAATATATGTGTTTGTTTTATTTATTTATAATATCACAAAAAGATGATAAAATCAACATATAAAATAAACAAAATGTGAGGCGGTAAAATATGAAGTTTGCGGTGGGGCTTAATCTTGACGATAAGTTTGTAAATTGCATTGCCGAAAATAAAAGTTACATATCCGAGGTGTATTTTTCGTGGGGGGATTTTCCCAACGGACGTCAAAATCAGCTTATGCATCAAAATCTTACACCGTGGGAGGCATACGATACGCGAATACGTCACTTAAAGTTTTTAAGCAAAAACGGAATAAAGTTTAATTTGCTGTTTAACGCCGCCTGTTACGGAGATGACAGCCTGTCGCGTGAGTTTTTTTATTCCGTGGGCGATACAATGCAGTATATATACGATAATTTTGGGCTTTCATCCGTTACAACCACATCGCCAGTCATTGCAAAATTTATTAAAACAAATTTTAATAACATAGAGGTGCGCGCGTCGGTTAATATGGAAATAGGCACATACACGGGTATGGATTATCTTGCCGATTATTATGACGGCTTTTATATGAAACGGGAGTTCAACCGCAATTTTGGCATAATAAAAAAACTTAAACAAAAGTGTGAAAAAAACGGCAAAAAACTATATATGCTTGCAAACAGCGGATGCCTTAACAACTGTTCGGCACATATGTTCCACGATAATCTTGTATCGCACGAAAAGGGAATTGCAAAGACAGATAATGCATACAAGTTTACGGGAATATGCAAAGAGTACATAAAAAAAGAAGAAAAAAGAGTGTCGCTCATACGTGATACAAACTTTGTGCGCCCCGAGGACATAAAACTCTATGAGCCGTATTTTGACGCGGTAAAGCTTGCAACAAGAGTTTCGCCCAATCCGTCGCTTATACTTAAAAGTTATATAAGCGGGCATTATTCGGGCAATGTACTTGAACTTTTGGAACCTAACCACAGCGCCGATATATACCCGTATGTATTGGAAAACAAAAAAATATCAAACAGTTTTCTTTATTGCAATAAAGACTGCGACAATTGCGGTAAATGTATGGAAAATTACATAAATTCGCTGGTGCGTCTTGAATGAAAGATATAAAAAAGGTTTATATTGAGCCCTGCTCGGTTTGCAATTATACCTGCACAATGTGTTTCAGACGCAATTGGATAGACGAAAGGCGCGGGTTTATGACGGATAGTATTTTTAAATCCGCACTGATGTCAATTAAAAACATAAAAACTGTTGATACGGTCGCGTTTGCCGGTATGGGCGAGCCGCTTATGCATAAAAATATTTGCGGTTATGTAAAGCAAATATCCGATATCGGCAAAAGAGCCGAAATTATAACAAACGGAGCGTATCTTACACCCGATATGTCAAACAGCCTTTTAAAGTCGGGACTTAACACTTTGTGGGTGTCGGTTGACGGGTTTACAAAAAAGCAGTGCGAAAAAATACAAACAGGCGCACATTTTGATACAACAATAAATAACTTAAAGTATTTTTGCAAAGCAAAGAAAAACGCAAAGCTCGGTATTACATTTGTAATGATGAAAGAAAATATACCGTCTTTAAACCATATAAACCGATTTGCCGATATGCTGGGTGCCGATATAATAAATTTAAGCCACGCAATACCCTCAATGCCGCTTGAAAGACAGGACTCTATATACGAGAATAATTACCCCGTCGGTAAATTTAAAAGATATATAAAAAACGGCGGTATGCCTCCGAAAAATGTGTGTCCTTTTATTGACGGGGGTATGTGTTTTATACGGTACGACGGCGAGGTATCACCCTGTATGCAGCTTTTGCGAAATGCGTATACGTATTTGTACACCGAAAAAAGAAAAATAAAATTTGTAAGTTACGGCAATGTTTTAAATAATACGCTCGGCGAAATTTGGAATAACACAAACTACATAAATTTCAGGCAACGTGTTGAAAAGTTTGAGTTCCCCGATTGCACTTTGTGCGACGGATGCGATGACAGACTTACAAATGATACCGATTGTATGTACAATACATTTCCAACCTGCGGTGCGTGCCTTTGGGCACAGGGTATTGCAAGATGTCCGTAATGTAAAAATAAAAAAGTATAAAGAAGTATAAGGAATAATGAGTTAAAAAATAAAGGAGTAAAAGGAGTAAAAAAATGCTTACAAGTAAAATGATTAAGGACGCGGCATACGACGCCGGTGCGGATATGTGCGGTATTGCACCTATGTCAAGATTTGACGGCGCGCCCGACGAAATGAATCCGCAAAAACTGTTCCCCGAGGCAAAAAGCGTTATAGGTTTTGTATTTAGAATACCGCGCGGTGTGCAAAGGGGTATTGAGGAGGGTACGCAGTTTTTTCAGTACCCGTCTATGGCATACGGCGGTATAAACGAAATTTTTGCACCTGCCGTACTGTACAGAGTGGGACAAATTATTGAAGACGAGGGCTATGAGGCTTTTGTATACAGAAATACGGGAGCAAGGGGAGTTGTGTCGGATATGGACGGCAGTCCCGGAAACACCCTCTCGCCCGAAGAACAGATAGAAGTAAATGAAAATGCAAAAACATCAACGGTGCATCACAGAAATGTGCAATATACGCGTCCGACTCACGATTGGGGCGTTGCACCCGATTTGCAGTTTCAGTTTCGTCTTGCGGCGGTTGCGTGCGGATTGGGCGAAATAGGCTGGAGTAAAATGCTTTTAACACCGCAGTTCGGTCCTCTTCAGCGTGTGGCGTTTTTGTTTACCGACGCAGAGCTTGAATATGACGAAATGTATAACGGCAAACCGCTTTGCAGGCGCTGCGGCGCTTGTGTGAGAGAATGTCCCGGAGGTTGTATTCCCGCGCTTAATTCGGATAAAAAGGTTACGGTTAATCTTGCCGGTAAAATATGCGAATGGGGAGATATAGATATGTGGCGCTGTTATGCGTTTTACACTCACGCAGGCAGATACTATAACCCGTTTGTACCCAAAGAAGTATGGGATAAAAACGAAAACGGCGCGCTTGACCTTATGGAGGGGGTAACCGACGTTGCAAACGAACACGAAATAATGAAAGTGTACACCGCACTTCAAAAATATTTCCCCAGCTGGGTAGGATATAATATGGCAAAATGCGGAGGCTGTATAAGAGCGTGCGTATCGGTACTCGAAAAGAAAGGCGGCTGTATGGAGGGCAGATTTAAACAGCCCTTGCGTACCAAAAAAGCTTGGAGACTTGACAGATGATAGAAATATACGATTATAACGGAGAAGATTTTAAAGCAGTAATGCAGTTTGAGGGGTGGAAAATAGGATTTTTAAGATACTCGGAGAGATTTTCAAAATTTGCCTGTCTGGAGCGGCATTTAAATACCGATGAAGCTTTTGTACTGCTTAACGGCGACGCGGTTTTGTATACCGAAACCGAAACTATAAAGATGCAAAAATGTAAGCTGTATAACATAAAAAAAGGCGAATGGCATCATATAACGGTATCTGAAAACGCAACGGTGCTTGTAATTGAAAATTCGGACACATCAAAACTTAACACACAGAAAAGAGATATATAATGAATTTAACGGGACAAATTGTAGGTATTATAGCAATTGCAATTTCATTTTTAATATACATACAAAACAGCAGGTTTAAAATAGTATTTTTAAAGCTTGTAACCGATGTGCTGTGGGTTGCACACCACTTTTTAATATCGGCTTATACGGCGGCGCTTACAACATTTATTGCCATTGTACGCGAAATAGTGTTTTTACGTAAAGACAAAGGCAAAGAAACAAGTCCGGTTGTGCTTGGTATATTTGCGGCTTTGTTTTGTGCGGCGGCAATTGTTACGTGGAGGGATTTTTTTAGTACTTTCCCCGCAATTGCTTCAATTTCGGCAACGTTTGCATTTTCGAGCAACAGTATAAAACGCATAAGAATTTTTGCGTTTGTATCGTCGGTGTGTATGTTTGTGTACGGTATAAGATATATGTCGGTGCCTACAATTATAAACGAAATATTAACTCAAACGTCAATTGTTACGGCGTTTGTTAAAGAGTATAAAGAAAATAAACGAAAGGATTGATAAAATGCTTAACGCGCAAATTATAAAACAAAAAGCAAAAGAGCTTGGGGCGGCGGTATGCGGTATAGGCAAGGTGTACAGCGAACCCGACCCGCGGTACGACCCCAAAATGATTTTACCCAACGCAAAGTGTATAATAGGCTTTGGATTTGCTGTTCCCAAAGGACTTTATAAAGCTATGGAAAACAAGTCACAAATGTACACATACACCACTGTCGGTGTAAAGTATATAGACGAAGAACTTGCCGAAATATTTTTACTTAAAATGGGCGCAATGATAGAAAACGAGGGATATGACGCTTGCCTGCAAAAATCGGTGCCGAATTTAAGGGTAAAAGGCGATAAAGAAACAAACCCCGAAGTTGTGGATACATATGAGCTTGTATGTGCCGACCCTGTTGAGGAGGGTAAACCCGCGCCCGATGTTATAATAAATTTCGGTAAAGCGGCAAAGGCATGCGGAATTGGAGAGACGGGTTTAAGCGGCAGAATTTTAAATAAAAAATACGGTCCGTTTATGCGCTATTGCTTTATAATAACCGACGCACCGCTTGAATGTGACGAACCGCTTACGGAAAGTGTGTGCGATATGTGCGGTGAATGTATAAAAGCCTGTCCCGGTAATGCCATAGACCAAAACGGACTCGATACCTGGCAGTGCAGCGTGTATTACAAAGGCGCACATAAATCAAATCCGTTTATAGACGAAAGCTTTTTAAAGGGCAACCCCGAGCGCAAAAAAATATTAAACGGCGAAAAGCGTTTTAATGCGGACTCGGCAAGAGAAATATACAAACAAATGGATTTCCTGCCACACACTCAATGGGGTTACGCACCTTGTTTGTGTATGAAAAAATGTGATATTGCGTGCTATAAGCACTTGATAGGAGAGCTTTGATATGAGAGATGAAATAATAAAAGTTGCAAAAGCAAACGGTGTTGACGTAATGGGTTTTGCACCTGCCGAAAGATTTAACAAAGATGACGCGATATTTAAAATAATGCCCGAAACAAAAACCGTTATAGGATTGGGCTTTAGAATACTGCGGGGTATTTACAGAGGTACCGAGGAGGGAACCACGTACTACCAGTACACCACAATGGCTGTTGAAAATATGGAAGAAACGGTTATGCCTATGGCGCAGGTAAAGCTTGCAATGTTTATAGAACAAAACGGTTTTACCGCACTTCCGCAAAGACGGCACCAAACCATTATGGCAGAAAGCGACAGTATAAATCCCGAAGTTATGAATGAGGATATATACAGAAACAAAACGCAGGAAACTCAAATTGACTTTTTAAATACCGCAATAAAATGCGGTTTGGGCGAAAGAGGACTTCACGGAGCGCTTTTAAACGACAATTACGGCCCTTTTATAAGATATTGTTTTGTTTTAACCGACGCCGAAATTGAGCCGACTGCCGAATACACCCCTCATCTTTGCGACGGGTGCGGAAAGTGTGTGGCGGCTTGCCCGGGAAACGCAATAGATAAAAACGGAAATGTTGACCCATGGCGCTGTGCCGTATACTATAACGGTGCAAACGGTACAAAAAACCCGTTTATGCCGCCCGACGCATTTGCCGATATGGACGACAGATTGGAGATAATTGCGGGAAGTGCCGAGATTGACCCCGAAAAGGCAAAAAAAATTATAAAAGAAATATTTTTTTATCCCCCGGCACAACATTCGTATACCTGTTCAATATGCGGCAGAGCGTGCGATGTGGACTGTTATGTTCATTTGGAAGAAAAAGGCCTGTTAAATAAAAAATATAAAACACCGTTCAGAAAACGTGATAAATGGAGGTTCAGCATAGATGATTTCAGATAATTTAAACAATATATACAATGCGCAAATGTCAAACGGCGAAATAATAATAAAAAAAGAAGATGTGGCACAAAATGCCGATTATATAGACGTAAAGTTTGATGAATTCGGCGCAAATATGGGTGATGACGGTTATTACGTTATAGCCGACGCGGAAAAAAAGGGCAGTTATCTTTGCCGTTTTACAAACAAAGCGGAATTTGAAAAAGAGTATGCGCAAAACCTTATGCCCATTTTTGGCGTAAAAAACAAAAACGGATGCGTTTTGGGTATAGTTACGGGTATGAAGTATATTTTTAATGTGGTATTCGGTTTAAAGGACGGAAAATACTATTTTTATCTGCGTTTTAAAACAAACGGAGATATACCCGAAGAAGATATAAAAATTAAGCTTGTAAAGTTAAACGATGACGCCGATTACTCGGATATGGCAAATATCTACAGGGAGTATCAGCTGTCAAACGGCAATTGCGAACCGCTTAAAAAACGTATGAAAAATAACGAAAAACTTAAATATGCTGCCGAGTGCCCCGAAGTAAGAATACGTATGGCTTGGAAACCCGCACCGCCGTCGGTGCTTGAACAAACGCCCGAAAACGAACCCGAAATGTATGTTGCCTGTACATTTGACAGAGTACGCGATATTATAGACGAGTTTAAAAAACAGGGAATAGACAAAGCACAATTTTGCCTTGTAGGCTGGAATATAAGCGGACACGACGGACGTTATCCTCAAATATTCCCCGTTGAGCCAAAACTCGGCGGCGAGCAAAAACTGCGCGAACTTATTGACTATGCAAAGAAAAACGGCCTGCACGTAGCAAAGGAATCGATTTTTGCAGAACACGGAATCTCAGGACGCCATGCCGGGAAACGCCCGGAATTTCTTCGCATGATTGCCGCCGCCAAATCGGATTCCCATCCTTTCGACGTAATCCTTGTCTGGAAGTTCAGCCGTTTTGCCCGTAATCAGGAAGAAAGTATCGTCTATAAAAGTCTGCTTCGCAAAAAGTGCCATGTCGACGTCGTCAGTATCTCCG
>USKN01000064.1 GCA_900555295.1 uncultured Eubacteriales bacterium | reverse complement strand
AAAAGAAAATGATAAAGTATGGGAGCACTATTCTGCAGCACAGACTTTATATGAACGTTCCCAGACTTATGGATTCCGTTATGTAAATGAAACAAAATATGCGACAGCAGGTCTTCTCTACATTGTTCCGTTTACCGAAATTCAGCTTCAAATACGCGATAAATGCCCCGAGGAACATTTAACTTTGGTTATGCGCAGAATAATGATGGATATTGCCGAAAAAATAGCCAAAAAAACAAATTGTACGGCGCTTATAACAGGCGAAAGTTTGGGACAGGTTGCAAGCCAGACAATGGGTGCGCTTGCAGTTACCGACAGTGCTGTTGATATGCCTGTTTTTCGCCCTTTAATAGGAATGGATAAAGAAGAAATTGTTGAGATTGCGCGCAAAATAGATACCTTTGAAACCTCAATTCTTCCGTATGAGGATTGCTGTACGGTATTTACACCGCGCCACCCCTCCACAAAACCGATACTTGAAAAAGTTTTAATGTCGCAAAACAAACTCGATACCGAACGTCTTGTTAAAGAGGCGGTTGACGGTGTTGAAGTAATAGATATCTAAAAAAGAAGTGATTTTAAATGACAGATGTATTTTACGGTGATTTGCCCGACAAACTCTACAAATTACTGTGTAAAACGGGTAAAACCGTATCAACCGCCGAAAGCTGTACGGGCGGTATGATAGGCGAGACGCTTACAAGTATTGCCGGTATAAGCGAGTTTTACGGTTACGGAGTTGTAACATACAGCAACGAAGCAAAGCAAAAACTTATAGGTGTAAAAGCCGAAACGCTTAACCGATACGGTGCGGTAAGCTATGAAACCGCTTGCGAAATGTCGCAGGGGGTGCTAAAACTTTCGGGTGCCGATATAGGAGTGTCGTCAACGGGTATAGCGGGTCCGGGCGGCGGTACAAAACAAAAACCCGTGGGGCTTGTGTATATATCGCTTTCGGCAAATGACGGTACACTTGTAAAAAAAGAGCTTATATTAAGCGGCAGCCGTGAAAGTGTGCGCCGCCAAACGGTAAAAAATGTACTTGAAATGATAATAGATTATCTTGAGCAAAATGTATAGGCAATATTGTTAAGCTTTAATTTTGCACAGAGTAAAGGAGATATACAAAATGGCAAAAAAAGAGGTTGTAAAAACCATAAATAAGCCCGAGGACGCGGCAGGTAAAGCCGCGGCAATAAAAGAGGCAATGGCAAAAATCGAGAAAGAGTTCGGTGAGGGTTCAATTATGCGTCTCGGAAACGCGCCCAAACGCAAAGTGGAGGTTATACCCACAGGTTCGCTTGGCATTGACCTTGCGCTGGGTATAGGCGGACTTCCGCGGGGCAGAATTACAGAGATATACGGACCCGAATCGTCGGGTAAAACAACGGTATCGCTGCATATAATAGCCGAAGCGCAAAAAATGGGCGGTGAAGTTGTGTTTATAGACGCAGAACACGCACTCGACCCAATTTACGCACGTAATTTGGGCGTGGATATAGACAGACTTATTGTATCACAGCCCGATACGGGCGAGCAGGCGCTTGAAATTGCCGAGGCACTTGCAAGAAGCGGCGGTATAGACGTTATAGTAATAGACTCGGTTGCGGCGCTTGTGCCCAAAGCCGAAATTTCGGGTATAATGGGCGACTCGTTTGTGGGTTTGCACGCACGTCTTATGTCACAGGCTCTGCGTAAACTTACGGGTGTACTCAATAAGTCAAATACGGTTGCAATATTTATAAACCAGCTGCGTGAAAAAGTAGGAGTAACATACGGAAACCCCGAAGTTACAACGGGCGGACGCGCGCTTAAATTCTATTCGTCAATTCGTATAGAGGTGCGCAAAGCCGAAACCATTAAAAACGGTACGGATATTATAGGCGTACGTACAAAAGCAAAAATAGTTAAAAACAAAATGGCGCCCCCGTTTAAAGAAACGGAGTTTGATATTATGTTCGGCGAGGGCATAAGCCGCGAGGGCGATATATTGGATATTGCGACAGATTACGATATTGTTAAAAAAAGCGGTGCCTGGTACTCGTATGAAGGCGAACGTTTGGGTCAGGGACGTGACAAAGTTAAAGAATATATGAAAGACCACCCCGACTTTACCCAAATGCTTTACGACAGAATTATGGCTATGGTTAAAGAACAGGCGCTTGAACAAGAGCAAAAACTTGCCGAAAAACAGCAGGCGGTTATAGAGCAAATGGAGCAGGTGCATAAAAAACTTGAACAGGACGCACCGAGCGGTGACGAAAAATAAAAAATATGGAAAAGTTTAAAATAACCGATATTGTACCTCAAAAGCACAACTCCGACAGGGCGAGTATTTTTGTGGACGGTGAGTATTCGTTTTCGCTCGACAAAACAGATGTGATTAAACTGCATTTAAAGGTAGGCGATTTGGTTACAAATGCCGATATTGAACGTATGAAAAACGAGTACGAATACACAAAGGCGCTTTCAAAGGCGGTTAATATGCTGTCGCACCGCCCGGCAAGCCAAAAACAGATTACCGATAAACTGTACGAAAAAGGGTACGATGAATTTACGGTTGCACGCGTAATGGAAGAAATTATAAATTTGGGTTTGGCGGACGATTATGAGTATGCGTCGGTTTTTGCCGAATACGCAAAGGAAAAATGCTGGGGCGAAAGAAAAGTTCGCTATGAGCTTGAAAGACGCGGTATACCTCGTGATATTGCCGATGATGTGCTAAACGAAAAATCGCTTGCGGGATACGGCGAAATAATGGAAATTATAAAAATAAAATACAAAAATTTGGATTTGAGCGATTTTAAAATGCGCCAAAGAGCAGTAAGATTTTTTTCGTCGCGCGGTTTTTCGTTTTCGGATATTAACGGCGCGATAAACGAATATATATCAAATATATCAAGTGAAAACGAGGTAGACGATGAATAAAAAAATTGGCTTTATATCACTCGGATGCGCCAAAAACCTTACCGATACCGAAAGTATGATGGGGATTTTAAAGGAGGACGGCTTTTTAATAACCGCCGACGCGGACGACGCGGATATAATAATAGTAAACACCTGTGCGTTTATAGACAGTGCAAAGGAAGAATCTATAAACACTATAATAGATACCGCAAAATATAAAAACGGAAAATGCGAATTGCTTGTTGTAACGGGCTGTCTTGCCCAACGCTATAAAAGCGAAATAGAAAGCGAACTCGCAGAGGTGGATATAATACTCGGCACAAACGATTATCCGTCGATTGCCGAGGCTATAAAAAAATATTACGCTAGCGGCGAAAAGCAGCATACCGTAAGCGAGGCAAACAATCACGTAAGCGCCGATATGCCGAGAGTTCAAAGCACACCGTTTTATACGGCATATCTTAAAATAGCGGACGGGTGCGATAATTTTTGCACATATTGCATTATACCCAAACTGCGCGGTAAATTTAAAAGCCGCTCAAAGAAAAGCATAATTGACGAGGCAAAAGCGCTTGCGAAAAACGGTGTTAAAGAACTTATACTTGTTGCACAGGATACGGCATATTACGGAAAAGATTTAAACGACGGATATTATATTAATTCGCTTTTGCACGATTTAAGCCGTATTGACGGTATAGAGTGGATACGTATGCAGTATTGCTACCCCGAAAATATTACCGACGAGCTTATAGACGAGGTTGCTGCCAATAAAAAAGCGGTTAAATATTTTGATATGCCGCTGCAGCACGTAAGCGATAACGTTTTAAAAAGAATGGGCAGAAAAAGCAGGTATAAAGATATTTGCACACTTATAGACAAAATACGCAAAAAGATTGACGGAGTATCGCTGCGTACATCGCTTATAGCGGGTTTTCCGGGGGAGACGGACGAGGATTTTGAATTACTTAAAAACTTTCTTGCAAAATACCGTCTTGATAAAGTGGGAGTTTTTGCATATTCGCGTGAGGAGGACACACCGGCATATTCGTTTGACAATCAAATAGCCGATGATATTAAAATTAAAAGACGTGACGAGCTTATGCGTTTGCAAAAAGAAATTTCAAAAGAGATAAATGCGCTAAAGGTGGGCAAAACCGCCGATGTTATAATAGAAGACTATGACGGCGGCGAGCTTTGTTATGTGGGCAGATGTTCAACCGATACACCCGAAGTGGACGGCACGGCATATGTATACAGCGATACCGAACTTAATTTGGGCGATATCGTAAAAATAAAAATACTCCAATCGGACGAGTATGATGTGACAGGAGAGAGAATATGACTACAGCAAACAAAATTACAATAGCGAGAATACTTTTAATACCCGTATTTATGATTATTTTTATGCTCGGGTTCAAAGGCAGCGATATTTGGGCGGCGGTTGTATTTGCGCTTGCGTCGCTTACCGATGGTATAGACGGGCATATAGCGCGCAAATACAATCAAATAACCGATTTTGGCAAGTTTTTGGATCCGCTTGCCGATAAGCTTTTAATATCAACGGCGCTTATATGCTTTGTGGGCGCGGGCAGAATACCCGCATATATGGCGGTTATAATAATTGCACGCGAGTTTATTGTAACGGGACTGAGAACCATTGCAGCGTCAAAAGGTGTGGTAATTGCCGCAATTATGACGGGTAAGGTAAAAACCTGCATACAAATTATAGCGTCGTTTTGCGTAATGCTGTTTTGGAGCGAAAAATTTGAAATTATGGGTTACTCAATAGGCTATATTGCTATGTTTATTTCAACATTGTTTACCATATATTCAGGATGGGAGTATTTGGCACGCAACAGGGAACTTCTTAAAGATAATTAAGGGGTATAAAGAAGATATGAATTTTGCAATAGACAGAGTTGAAGGCGATTATTTTGTTGTTGAACTTTCGGACGGCACAACCGTTAATATGCCCGTAAGTCTTTGCCCCAATGCCAAAGAGGGCGATATAATTTCCATAGAAATAAACGGGGATTTAACAGACAGCCGAAAAAAAGATTTAACAAACAAAATGAACGCAATTTTTAAAAAACAATAAATAATCGGGGAAAATACATAATGTAAGGCGGTGTAATAATGAAACCGATAGAAACAATACAAACACTTATTGCCACAAAAGACCAAAACGATTATTCGGTTATAAGACAAATGAATATAACAACCGACTGTATAATGGTAAACCAGACTGACGATAATATTTCAACGGGTGACGCGGTTATTGACGGCAAAAACGTTACCGTAATAAACAGCTCAACCAAAAGCATTGGCGCAAGCCGTAACCTTGCGCTTGACGCGGCAAGTGCCGATTGCGTTTTGTTTGCCGATGACAACGTGGTGTATTATGATGATGTTGCCGAAAAAATACACGACGCGTTTAACGCGTTTCCGAAAGCCGACGTTATTATTTTCAGCAGTGAAGAAAACGACGGCGAAAGCCGTACAATATCACAGCGTGCGGAGCGCAAACATATATTTAATTCGCTTAAATATCCCACATATATTGTGGCGGCGCGCCGAGAAAGACTTTTAAAACGCGGTGTGCGTTTTTCGGAGCTGTTCGGCGACGGCTGTCATTACGAAATAGGCAACGATACAATTTTTCTTGCCGACTGTTTTAAAAAAGGACTGCGTGTGTATTCACACTGTTACAAAATAGCTGCAAAGGGCGGATTTTTAAATTCCGATGACGGTAACGACGTACAAAGTGCGGACAATACCGCCGCTGACGTGCAAAATGATACATCGATTGAGGATAATACCGATATTCAGCAAAAAAACAATGAAAATGTAAGCACAGGTGATACAATATCGGATATAAAAGAAGAAATACAGGAACTTTTCAGCGACAAAAGCGAACAGGACGGCGCACAGCAAGACGATAATGCCGATTTGTTTTACAGCGATAAGTTTTTCTTTGACAAAGGCGCGCTTTACAGATGCGTTTTCGGTATAGGAGCATATGCCGCAATTTTGCACTATGCAAAAAAATATTCGCTCGAGTCGGGTGTATCCGAAAGTAAAATTAAACGCAATATGTTTAAAGGGAGCGAGGATTATTTTGCCAAAAAAAGAGAAAACAAGCGCAACAAAAGCGGAAGATAGTTTTGAAAAATCTTTAATAAAGGCAAAATATCTAAATTACGGCGATAAATTTATTTATTTTGACGATAATTAATTTTAAATATTAAAATTTTATTAAATACAGTTGACTTAAATGTTTTTTAATGTTAGTATATTATATATAAGTGTCAGTGCACGTTTTTATGCGTGTACAGACTGTTTTCAAAGGTTTTTTATTATTTACGGAGGTATGAGAAAAGAT
This sequence comes from uncultured Eubacteriales bacterium, assembly GCA_900555295.1. Taxonomy (GTDB): domain Bacteria; phylum Bacillota; class Clostridia; order UMGS1810; family UMGS1810; genus UMGS1810. Next base: position 2,897 of record USKN01000064.1, on the reverse strand, counting down.
GAGAGCATTCAAAAAAATTACAGCAGTGCTTATTACCCTTACTTTGATTGCATCAATGTTTACAATTAACGCTTTTGCGGCGGTAACATTTAACGATGTAGACGAAAATACAGCGTTTTACGATGCTATTATCGAACTTTCGGGATTAGGCATAATCAACGGTTATGACAACGGCGACGGTACAAGCAGTTTTAAACCCGAAGCTACTATTACAAGATCGGAGTTTACAAAAATGCTTGTTGAAGCGTCTATGCCCACAGGCACAATTTTGGACGCAACAACCACAAAATTTACCGATATTCAAGAGGGCTATTGGGCAATTCCTCATATAGCTTACGCAACAGGTACATCTGTAATTAATGGTTACGAAGACGGCACATTCCGTCCCGAAAATCAGGTTACTTTTGCCGAAGCGGTAAAAATGATTGTTTGTACATTAAGATACAATTCGGCAGTTACGGTTACCGACCCGTGGTATACGGGATATATTAATGTTGCAAACTCAATCGGTGTTACAAAAGGCGCGGCATCAAACCCCGATACACCTGCAACAAGAGGACTTATAGCAAAGCTTATTTCAAATATGCTTGATACAACCCCGCTCGAATTTTCGGGCTATGACGCAAGCGGAAACCCCGTATACTCAAAAGGTTCGGGTAAATTCCAGGATTCGGTTAACAACACCGAAAGCGATGACGGCATATTTATGGGTTATTACGAAAACACAATTACAGGTAGTGATGAAGGACTTACAAAATCACAGGTTCTTATAGATGACAAAAAATATACACTTTCATCATCACTTTCAAAAACAGATTTTGCCGATTATCTTGGCAGAAGTGTTAAATATGTATACGATAACAAAAATCAAATTACATCTTTAAGACTTAATTCAAGCGATAACCAAACAGTTACATACGATTGTGACGATTTATACGCAATAAGCGGTTTAAATCTTACATTCCTCGATAAAGACGATAAAGAGATTGACGTTCGTTTAAGCGGTTCAGTATATGCAATATATAACGGCGAGAGCGTACCGCAGTCGGATATTAACGAAGCTTGGATTAAAAAATATGTTGACAGCGACAGCGCAACCGTTACATTCCTTTCAAATGACGGTGATTCAACATATGACGTTATGTTTATAGAAGCATACGAAATATATTATGTAAACGCACCCACAACATCAGACGGTGTAACAACAATTTACGATAAGTTTGACGCTAAAAAATCAGTTGCTCTCGACGAAGACGACTGCACGGTTACAAAGGTATCAACACCGGGCGGAACAGCATCTTCATCGACTCTTACCGCAGCTACCGCAAAATCGGTAACAAGCGTTGCAAAACCGCTTACAAAGAGCGAGGGTACAAAAGTTGTTATTTCAACCGCAACGGTTAAAGGCAACGTTACATCAAAAGACGAATATAACACAATAGGTGTTGCGTCGAAAGAATACGAAGTATCCGATTACTTTAAAAAACTTCTCGAATCGGATCCCGATACATACGATTACTCAACAGGCAACAATGTAACTCTTTACCTTGATTTTAGAGGCAAAGTTGTTTATGCCGATGTTACAACAACATCAGAGCCTTACGGTTACTTAATTGACGCAAAATCGGGTTCGGGTATCGATGCCGAAGTACAAATAAGAATACTTACGGCAACAGGTACAAAAGTAAGATATCCTCTTAAATCCACTGTAAAAATTGACGGTGAATCAAAGAGCGCGTCAGCGGCACTCGATATGCTCAAGGATAACGCAACAGTAATTAATGCGTCAAAACCCGCGGAACTTCAAACAAGTGCCGATTACTCACAGATTATTAAATATAAAACTGGTACATCGGACGGTAAAACCGTTGTTACCGAAATATATACCGTAAACGGCGATGTTGAGCCTTTAACGTTTAAAGCTAAATCGGACGGCGATAGCGCGCTTTATACCGATTGCAACACAAGAAAGCTTAAATATTCGTCAAGCGGTTATACATTCTCAACAAACGACGATGCCAAACAGGCACAGTTTAATATGGATAAAAACACGGTTGTGTTTGTTATCCCCAAAGACAGAAGCGATATAGATAACTACAGAAAAACAACTTACGGATATTTCAGCAATAGCGGAGTATATTCGGTAGAGCCTTATAATGTAGACGGTATTACCGCAGACGCGGTTGTTGTTTACTCAACATCAACATCTACATCATCAAATGTATCCGTAAGCACAAATGCGGTTATAGTTGAATCGATTAATGACGTTATATCAAGCGATGGAGACGAAGTTAAAGAAATTACATTTATGGCACTCGGTAAAGACGCTACCGAAACAGCGGTAACCGAAAAGAAAGAAACACTTGACGGTGTTAAAGCAGGCGATGTAATTAAGTTTGTAAAAGATAACGGTAAAATTTCAAAATATCAGCTTGTATACAGCGACGGTGTACTTTATGATTATAAAGACACATATACCCCTGTAGAATGCACAAGCAACTATTTCAGCAAAGACAGCAGCAGCGGCGGAAAAGACGTATACAGAGTAATTTACGGTACCGTATATGCAACAAAGATTGAAGACGGTAACGGCACAATTACAGTATCGCCCGCATTTGCCGTTAAAGATGAAGAAACGGGCGAATATACGCTCAACGATGCCGATAAGAAAACATTTACGGTTAAAGAGGGTACAACCAAATATTATGAATTTGGTTCATCTTCAAAGAAAACCGAAATTCGTACCACATCTTACGGTAATATCGCAGGTTCAAACGATACCGTTACACCCGACCTTGCAACAAAGGTAATTGTTATTGAATACAGCAACGTAGTTAAAGGTGTAATATATATTAAATAGTTTTTTAATAAAAAATTATAAAAAGCCAAACGGCACC
>USKN01000063.1 GCA_900555295.1 uncultured Eubacteriales bacterium | reverse complement strand
ATAAACTATTATACCCGGTTGAGATGATTTATCTATTTTCTTTTCTTCATCTAATGTTATATCGGTTATAACATTTACCGACGTGCTTTTCATTACACGTACATCGGTATGCAATACATATCTCAAATCGCAAGTATTTGCAGATGTTACCGTATAACTTGCCGAGTCGAGCCTTACATCACATTCGGCAAAAGCTCCGTCAGCATTGCGCGATATTTGCAATGACGTTGTAAAAGGTACTTGCTTTTGTTCGCAGCATATACGTCCGTCATCTTCGCTCGACAAATACATAACAGATGCATCAATACTTCCGCTTACATCTACCTTGCTTCCGTTTAAAGTAACCGTTTCCACAAACGGTTTGCCACTTATGCCGTATACTTTTACAATCTCGGGCATATCTGCCGAAAACGACTCTTTAACAACCGATTGTGCGGAATTGGTGTCTACCATTTCGTTTAACGACAAGGTTTTTGTTTGTATGTCAAGTTCATAGTCGGGGCTGTATGTATCGCATATTATTTCGTAAACGGTTTCATCGTAGGCGCGTATTAAAACATTAATATTAATTTGTATATTCATTATTCCGTCATCGTCACATTCAAAAGATGAATTTGAAACATCAAAATCAGATACGGTATACATTTCATTTGTTAAGCCTTCAATTTCAAGAATTTCGCTAAAAGGCAATTCGTGTTCACAAGTTAATATTTCATTTTCACACGTGTAAATCGTTTCAATTTTTATTTTTCCGCGTGCCACAGCTTTGTTGCTTACCACCTTTAATTCGCAATCCGATACGTCAATGTTGTTTTTTAATATTTCATCTATCCCGTCCGAAATTTCTTTAAGGTCCAAACTATCTTGCGCCGAAACATTACATTCTCTGCACACTTCAAGGTTAAATGCATTTATTTTTTTTGACTTATACGGCAGTCTTGTGTCACCGTCAAAATCTGCCGCGGCGGATACATTGCTTTTTTGCGTTATATTATATTTTGTAAAAATAACCGCTTTAATATTAACTTTACGGCTGTTGCTTATATTACATTCAATATGTGTAATATCGCTTTTTACATAACACATCATTGTATCGTCGGCATTTTGCGCGTCTATTGACTGATTAAACGGTAATGAGTGATTTATAATTCTTATGCTGCCGTCATCTGCCGCATACATTATTTTATACTCCATACTGCCCGACACTATTATACAGTTGTTTTTTACGGTTTTGTCAACCGCGCGCAAATTAATGTCTGTTTTAAGTACACGTACCATATCGGGCATTGTATCGGGTACAATAATATCGTTGTCGGCAACTGTACTTGCACTGCCGTCGGCAATACATTCGGTTATATGTATGTCCTCTTTAATAATTTCCATACAAAAATCCTCCCTTAATTTATGCTTTGTCTTTTTATTAAAGCATATGAAATTAAAGGAGGATTTATAACTTATTTTTAAAGTTCTACCGTCCAGCCGAAATCATCTTTAATTCTGCCCCATTGAATACCTGTTAAAGTATCGTAAAGCATTTGCGTTGTTTCGCCGATTTTATTATCGTTTATAACGTATGTTTTACCGTTATAGAAAAGTTCGCCTACGGGAGATACAACTGCCGCCGTACCGCAGCCCCAAAATTCTTCAAGCGAACCGTTTTCCAGTGCGTTAATAATTTCTTCAACACTTATAAGACGTTCCGTTACTTTATAGCCTTTTGATTTAAGAAGTTCAATAATTGATTTTCTTGTAATACCCGGAAGAATGGAACCTGTTAGTTTAGGTGTTACAATTTCACCGTTAATTTTACACATAACATTCATTGCGCCTACTTCTTCTATGTACTTACGTTCAACACCGTCAAGCCACAAAACCTGTGTAAATCCAAGTTCGGCCGCTTTATCACCGGCACGGTTGCTTGCCGCATAGTTACCGCCGCATTTTGCGTAACCTGTGCCGCCGCGTACCGCACGTACGTCTTCGGACTCAATCATAATTTTAACGGGGTTAATTCCCTCGGCATAATAACTTCCGCTCGGTGACGCAATAATCATAAAACGTGCCGCTTTAATTTCGTGAAGTCCAAGTTGGTCATCGGTTCCAAATGTAAACGGACGAATGTAAAGCGATTCGCCTTTGCCGCTCGGAACCCAATCCTGTTCAAATGCCACAAACTGTTCAAGAGCCTGAAGCATATCTTCCTCCGGGATTTGCGGAACACGTATTCTTTCGGCCGAATTGTTCATTCTTCTTACGTTTTCAATAGGTCTGAACATTTGCACTTTTCCGTCTTCGCGGCGATATGCTTTTAAACCCTCAAAAATTTCGGCTCCGTAATGAAATACCGTTGACGCCGGGTGAAGCGAAATATTTTCAAACGGAACAATCCTCGGGTCATACCAGCCTTTTTCTTTGGTGTAATCCATAATAAACATATGGTCGGTAAAATGTTTGCCAAATCCGAGATTTTCAGTAGGTTTAACCTTGGGTTTTTTTGTTTTTTCAATTCTTATATTCAACATTAATATTACCTCCTTGTGTATGAACACATACACTTAATTTAATTAATTTAATTAATTTTATCACATTTATATTATTTATTAAAGATGTTTTATTATAAATAGTAAATATTATATAAGTATTTACTTAAAATTGTTTACTGCCTTGTGCTGTAATCATATGGTGTACTCTGATATACAAAATAATTAAGCCAATTTGTATATAATAAATTTGCGTGCGACCGCCAGGTTATAAGCGGACTCTTTGTGTCGTCATCATTCGGAAAATAATTTTGCGGTATTTTTATATCATATCCCGCCGCTTTATCTCTCAAATATTCGTTTTTGAGCGTATCGGCATCATATTCACTGTGTCCCGTAATAAAAAACTGATTGCCTTTTTTTGCCGAAACGGCATAAACTCCGGCATCGGGCGATGACGCCAATATTTTAAGCCCCGGTGTATTCTCGATATCACTGCGTTTTACCGTTGTGTGACGTGAATGAGGAACCATAAACACATCGTCAAATCCGCGAAATAAAATTGATTTTTTGTACTCAACAGTATGTTTAAATACGCCAAAGAGTTTTTCATCAAGCGGATATTTTTTTATGCCGTAATGGTAATAAAGCGCCGCCTGTGCTCCCCAGCATATATGAAATGTGCTGTGAACGTGAGTTTTGCTCCACTCCATTATTTCACACAACTCGTCCCAATACTCCACATCTTCAAACTCAAGTTTTTCAACAGGCGCTCCCGTTATTACAAGCCCGTCAAAATATCTGTCTTTTATTTGGTTAAAGGTTTTGTAAAACGAAAACAAATGTTTTCCCGATGTGTTTTTTGATACATACGTTTTTGTATGAATAAGTTCCATTTCTATTTGGAGCGGTGTATTACCCAAAAGACGCGCAAGCTGTGTTTCGGTTTCAATTTTAAGCGGCATAAGATTAAGCACCGCAATTGCAAGCGGACGTATATCCTGGGTTATGGCCCGTGTTTCTGTCATAACAAATATGTTTTCGTTATTAAGCGTTTTAACCGCAGGTAATTCATTTGGTATTTTAATAGGCATTTTTAAAAACCTCCCAAATTTTTAATTTAAAGCCTGCTCTATATCGGCTATTATATCGTCGGCATTTTCAAGGCCGCACGAAAAACGTACCAAATCGGGTGATACTCCGCACGATATAAGTTCATCATCATTCATTTGACGGTGAGTTGTACTTGCGGGGTGCAAACAACACGTATGCGAGTCGGCAACATGAGTTTCGATTGTTGCAAGTTTTAAACGTGACATAAACTTTTCTGCCGCATCTCTGCCGCCTTTTACACCAAAACTTACAACGCCGCTTGAACCGTTTGGCATATATTTTTGCGCAAGAGCATAATCCTTACTGCTTTTAAGTCCGCAATACTTAACCCATGCAATTTTATTGTTGTTTTCTAAATACTTTGCAACTTTAAGTGCGTTTTCGCAATGCCTTTGCATACGTACCGCAAGGCTTTCAATACCAAGATTAAGCAAATATGCGCTTTGCGGCGACTGAACCGAGCCGAAATCACGCATAAGCTGTACCGTTGCTTTTGTAATATATGCTCCGCCAATACCGAATTTATCGGTGTATACAACTCCGTGATAGCTGTAATCGGGAGTGCACAAACCCGGGAATTTATCGGCATAACGCGTCCAGTCAAAGTTACCCGAATCAACAATGCAGCCGCCTATTGCCGACGCGTGTCCGTCAAGATATTTTGTGGTTGAATGAGTAACAATATCAGCACCCCATTCAAACGGACGGCAATTTACGGGCGTTGCAAATGTATTGTCAACTATTAAAGGTACACCGTGTCTGTGCGCAGCATTTGCAAATTTTTCTATATCCAAAACATCAAGTGCAGGGTTTGCTATTGTTTCGCCGAAAACTGCTTTTGTGTTAGGCTTAAATGCGGCGTCAAGCTCACTTTCACTGCAATCGGGAGATACAAATGTAAAATCTATTCCCATACGTTTCATAGTTACCGCAAAAAGATTGTACGTACCCCCATAAATTGCCGAAGATGAAACAATATGGTCGCCGCACGACGCTATATTAAACACACTGAAAAACGATGCCGCCTGTCCGCTTGATAAAAGCATTGCGGCACTTCCACCCTCAAGATTGCAAATTTTAGCCGCCACATAATCATTTGTGGGGTTTTGCAGGCGCGAGTAAAAATATCCCGACTCTTCAAGGTCGAAAAGTTTACCCATTGCCTCTCCCGTTTCATATTTAAATGTAGTGCTTTGATATATGGGCATCTGTCTTGCTTCTCCGTTTTTTGGAAAATACCCGGAGTGCAGGCATCGTGTATCGGTTTTTAGATTTTTGTTATTCATTTGTATTCTTCCTCTCTTAAATATCAGTTCTCGGTAACAATACCATCAACTTTTTTTATACCAAGCTTTTCAACTGCCTGTTCACGCATTTTAAATTTAAGAATTTTTCCGGCAGCATTCATAGGAAATTCTTTTACAAAGTCAATGTATTTGGGTACCTTATGTTTTGCCATATGGCTTCTTATATAATCTTTCATTTCATCAACGGTCATTTGTTCTCCGTCTTTTAAAATAATACAAGCCATTATTTCCTCACCGTATTGTTCATCAGGAACACCTATAACCTGTACGTCCTGAACCTTATCGTGAGTATAAATAAACTCCTCTATTTCTTTGGGATATATATTTTCTCCGCCTCTTATAATCATATCTTTAAGACGTCCCGTAATACGGTAGTTGCCCTCGGGCGTACGCAGTGCCAAATCACCCGTATGAAGCCATCCGTCCGCATCAATTGTATTTGCCGTTTCAACAGGCATTTTGTAGTACCCTTTCATTATATTATAACCGCGTGCAACAAACTCGCCCGTTACATTATCGGGTAAATCTTCTCCTGTTTCCGGGTCTACAATTTTGCACTCAATCTCGGGCAGAGGACGTCCTACGGTTGAAACTCTCACTTGTATTGAATCGTCGGTACTGCTCATTGTGCAGCCGGGTGAGCTTTCGGTTTGCCCGTAAACAATTGTTATTTCTTTCATATTCATTTTGTTTACCACTTCGTTCATAACAGGTTCGGGGCAAGGTGAGCCTGCCATAATACCCGTACGCATATATGAAAAATCGGTTTTTTCAAAATCGGGGTGTTCAAGCATTGCAATAAACATTGTGGGAACACCGTGAAATGCCGTTATACGTTCCTGGTTAATACACGCAAGCGCAGGTTTTGGCGAAAAATAAGGAAGCGGCATAAGCGATGCACCGTGAGTCATTGCCGCCGTCATAGCAAGCACCATACCAAAGCAGTGAAACATAGGTACCTGTATCATCATTCTGTCGGCAGTAGACAAATCCATTCTGTCGCCTATACATTTACCGTTGTTTACTACATTGTAGTGAGTGAGCATAACACCTTTTGGAAATCCTGTTGTACCCGATGTATACTGCATATTGCATACATCATTTATATCAACTGCCGCCGCCATACGATAAACCTCGTCTATAGGCACTTTTCGTGATTTGGCAATTGCTTCATCCCAAGTAATACAGCCTTTTTGTTTATAGTCAACCGTAATAATATTTCTTAAAAACGGCAAACGTTTTGAATGGAGCTGTTCACCCGGTTTTGTTGTTTCAAGTTCGGGGCAAAGCTCTGCCATAATTTGGCTGTAATTTGAATCGCGGTATCCTTCTATCATAACAAGAGTATGCGTATCCGACTGTTTTAAAAGATACTCTGCCTCGTGAATTTTATATGCGGTATTTACGGTTACAAGAACCGCGCCTATTTTGGTTGCGGCCCAAAAAGTTATATACCATTGCGGAACGTTTGTTGCCCATATTGCTATATGACTGCCCGCCTTTACACCCATTGCAATAAGCGAACGCGCAAAAGTGTCAACATCATCGCGAAACTCGGAGTATGTTCTTGTATAGTCGAGCGTGGTATATTTAAACGCATATTGGTCGGGAAATTCTTTAACCATTGTATCGAGTACCTGCGAAAAAGTTTTTTCGATAAGTGCGTCTTTTTTCCATACAAACTTTCCTGTTTTTGCATTATTTTCATAAAGTGCGGATTTTGCACGCGAAAGATTTTCGTAACGTGACATATAACTCACAAAATGCGGAAAAATAATATCCATATCGCATATTTCGCTGTCCCACTTCGGGTCCCACTCAATTGAAATAAATTCGTCGTAATTTATTGAGCGCAATGCATTCATAATATCGGCAATAGGTAAGCTGCCCTCTCCCACAAGGTTAAATCCCGTTTCGCTGTCGGAGTCTTTGATATGAATATGGCGAATATACGCACCCAAATTTGTAACAGTGTTTTCGGGAAGTTCTCCCGCCTCGCGGTACGGATAATGCAAATCCCACAATGCGGCAACATTATCGCACGCATACGAATTAAGCAATTCGGCAAGTCTTTTTGTATCGGCATAAATTCCCACCGTTTCCACAAGCATTACAATACCTTTGCTTTGAGCCGCTTGAACGGTTTGTTCTATAAAAGAACGTACATTTTGTTCGTTATCGGTATACGCTTTAAGACGTATATAAGGAGTATGCAGCATTGAGCATATTTCAACACATTTATTAAACTCCTCGATTGCCGAATTAATATCGTTTCCCGAAATATCCGATACCATATCTATACAAGATATTTTAATAGAATGTTCCAAAAGCTTGTGATAAAGATCGGATACATTTTTTACTTCGTCAACATTATGTATTTCTATGCCTTTAAATTTATATTCGCAAGCAATATCTATAAACTCATCGAGTGCAACCGAGTTCCACCTGTTTGTAGAAAATGATAATTTCATAAATTACGCCTCCTCAAAGCAAATTTTGTTAAGTGCATTAATATATGCATTTATGCTCGCACCTATAACGTCCGTTGAAATACCTTTACCCGAATAAAGCTTGCCGTTTGAACGCAGTTTAACAACTGTTGAACCCATAGCCTCTCTGCCTTCGGTTATAGCCTGAATTTGGAAATCGTCAAGTTCAAAATGACGGCCCGCAATTTGCTCTATTGCAAGAAATGCCGCATCAACAGGTCCGTCTCCCACACAAACACCGCATATGGATTTACCATCTTTTTCAAGAATAATATTGGCTGTAGCGCTTATAATATTTCCGCTGTTTATAACATAGCTTACCAACTTGTATGTAGGTGCAACCTGCATTGCCGCACTTGCAATTATTGCGTCAAGTTCTTTTGAACCTATATGCTTTTTATCGGCAACTTTTTTAAACTCATCATATACCTGGGCTACATCTTCTTTGCTTAAATCATACCCCATTTTCTTTACAACCGCCGCAACCGTTTCAAACGTATCATCTTTGCTTAACACTATTTTTTCGCCTTCACGTACTCCCGTTTCAAACGGTGAGTTAGCGCTTTTTTGCGTATCGGTTACAAAAACCATTTGTGCAACCGTATGTTCAAGCTCCGTATAATTAATTGAGCTGTATACGCCTATTGAGTCGCCTCTGTGTTTTATAATTCCCGCTGCGGCAGAAAGTGACGGATAACCGCATCCGTTTACATTGGTTTTTATTTGCGTAACGCCTGCATTCATTGTAGAAATCATACAAGCCGTTGCCATATTAAGTGCGTCGCGGCACTCAACCGACAGAGTAACGTCTTTAAGAGGTTTTACGTTTTTATAAAGGTCATCCGTAAATGTTTTAAATTCATCGGGAAGCATTTCGCCGGCACTGTCACATACTGTAATTGTGGTTGCACCCGCGTCGATTGCGGTATTTATTGCTTTATACAAAAAGTCCTTTTCGCTCCTTGTAGCGTCCAATGCCGAAAACTCCACATCATTGCAAAGCGACTTACACTTTTTAACAAGAGTTTCAATCATTTCAATAACGGCATTTGGTTTTTTGTGACACATATACTCCATTTGCACCGTAGATACCGGTATCATAAGATGAAGCCGTTTGTTTGCAGCCGCTTTTACCGCGTCATATGTAAGTTCAATCGAACGCTCGTTATAATCAACCGCACAAGATATTATACTGTTTTTTACAAGCGGTGATATTGTGTGAAGAAAAAGAACATCTGTTCTTTCGTTTTGAATAATTCCCGTTTCAATAATATCCACATTAAGTTTATCAAGCTTTTTTGTAATTTCAATTTTTTCTTTAAAGCTTAACACAGATGTTTTAACTGCCTCTCTTAATGTAATATCCGCAATTTTTACTTTTTGCATTTTATCAATCTCCTTTACATATTTATCGCGCTTACAACGACCGTAAATTACTATGATATATAATGTATTTTTATATCAAAAAAGCTTACGACCGCCATTTAGTCGTAAGCTTGCAATTTAACATTAAATTTACCTGTATACGTATAAATATTACATTACCCGTAACGGTATAAGCTTATGTAAATTAATACTTTAAAGACTAATTCACACGACAAACAGCGCTATTATTCTTTATAAGCAAAATGCTAATTAGAAACATAGCGCGCATTAGCAACATAAAGCTGTTAAATGCATTTTTGATTATCATATGTATTATCTCCCAAATATTTTTTACAACTACTATTTTACTCCACTATTTATAATTTGTCAATACATTTTTTAAATCTTATTTAAAGCATCGCTTTTTTTGGATTTTAAGTAAAAAATCATTGA
>USKN01000062.1 GCA_900555295.1 uncultured Eubacteriales bacterium | reverse complement strand
GCACTATTTTTCTAAAGCCCCTAAAAGAGGGTGTAGAAAAACGCTTTCGTTTTGCCGCACCGAGTTTAAATTATTCACCAAACCTCTTATCCACAAGTCTTTTTAAAAACATTACGCATATTATTACCGCAACAACTTCGGCAATGGGGAACGACCACCAAACATTATTTACATTTCCCGTAAGCGACAAAAGATATGCCGCGGGAATTAACACAAACACCTGACGGATAAGCGATACAATAAGCGAAAGCACTCCCGAGCCCAATGCCTGAAATGTCGCCGACGATATAATACTTATTCCCGCCATTAAAAAATGTATGCTTATAATGCGAAGTGCCGCAACGCCAATTGTCATCATAGTGTCGCTTGCGTTAAAAAATCCCAGTAGTGTTTTGGGGCAAAACTGAAATAAGATAACGCCTATAAGCATAAACGATTCGGCAAACAATGCTCCCATTTTTATTGCCGCAACCACACGATCTTTTTTGCGCGCACCGTAATTGTATGCAATTATGGGTATCATACCGTTATTAAGTCCAAATATAGGCATAAACACAAAGCTTTGAAGTTTAAAGTATACTCCGAATACCGCTGTTGCCGTTGCGGTAAACGCTATTAATATTTTATTTAAGCAAAACGTCATTACCGAGCCTATGCTCATCATAAGTATAGACGGTACGCTTATTGCGTATATACCTTTTATAATTTTGCCGTTGTTTTTAAAATATTGCGCCTTTATGCTTATTTCGTGATTTTTTGTTATGTTAAATATAAATGCAAATATCATTGCCACAATTTGCCCGAATACCGTTGCGGCGGCAGCGCCCGCTATGCCCATTTTGGGAAAGCCGAACATACCGAATATTAAAATAGGGTCAAATATAATATTAATTATTGCGCCTATGCCCTGGCTGTACATTGAATAAATGGTTTTGCCCGTTGATTGGAGCAATCGTTCAAACATAATTTCAAGAAAAATACCAAACGACAGAACCGTACATATAATCATATACGAATGTCCCATATCGATAATTTCGGCAATATCTGTTTGTACTTCAAAAAATTTACGTGAAAATAAAATGCCCGATATTGCAATAACAATATAACTTAACGCCGCAAGAAATATACCTGTGCATGCACATTTGTTTGCACGCTCAAAGTTTTTTTCGCCGAGCGAACGTGAAAGCAGAGCGTTTACACCCACACCCGTTCCCGTTGCAATGGCAATCATAAGGTTTTGATACGGAAAAGCAAGCGATACGGCGGTAAGCGCATTTTCGCTTATGCGTGATACAAATATGCTGTCAACAACGTTATACAGTGCCTGTACAAGCATAGACGCTATCATAGGCAGCGACATCGTAATAAGTAATTTTTTTATTTGCATTGTACCCATTTTATTTTCGGTTTTTGCTGTGGTATTCATTAAATTTCCTCGCTGTTTTTTATTTTATATACTTTATTATATCATTTTATACTTTAAAAATCAACAAAAAATAACAACAATTATACAAATAAATATAAAATATCTTTAAAAATTTCGATAAAATGAATGTTATGGGTTAAAAAATATTGAAAAATACAAAGGGTTGATGTATAATATTACAGTCGAAGCAATTCGACAGGCAGTTTGAAAATGAACACTTTTGCGGACGGCTTGCCTCTGTATCTGTATTACATACGGAAGGGGGTGGTTGCTTTGAAGAGGAAAATATTAAAAGTTTTGATTTTAACAATCATATTTCTTATGGTTTTTCATATAAAAGCAAATTAGCCGCCTACACGACCAAATGCAGCGGCTAATTTTTTAGTTCTCATTGGCAAGCCGTTCAACAGACTGCCTTTTATGTTATTATTATACACCTCGTTTGCGGCTTTGTCAATTACTTTTTACGCAGATAAAGCAACACGGCATTTGGGTTTATGCTCCAAAAAATAAAGACAATTGCAAAAATACTGCAACTGTCTTTATATAAATTTAACTAATCGCCGCCTTCAAGCGTTTGCTCATCTACATCGCCCAAAAGCACAACACCGCTTACTTGTTCATCGCCTGTGTTGTCGTTGCATAAATCCATATGAATATCTTTTATATCTTTAAGTGTTGATACAAGTTGTTTTATGCCCGTTTTATCAACCATACCCGAAATTATGTTTACTTTTTCGCTTTCTTCCACCGTTTCGTTAATCGGTTTTTTGCTTTCAGCGTCATATTCAATGTTTTTTTGACGCTCTTTGGTTTTAACAATGCTTTTATCAAGCTCCGATATTGAGTCTTTTATTTTATCTAAAAGCATATCCGACAGCTCAAGTATACGTCTTTGACGTATTGAATCGTTTTGTTTGGCGGTATCGGTTTGGGTTTCATATGATGTATCTTCGGTTTCGGGCTGTTTTTCCCAGCCCTCTTTTTTGGAGCGGTATAAAACAGCCGAATACTTTATGCCGTATTTTTCGCTTATTTGTTTTAAATTAAGTGCGCCGTTTATGTAATCGTCTTTTGCCTGTTGCCATTGCATATTTTGGCACCCGCTTTTTTAAAGGTCGCCCTCTGCCGCTTTTGACTGCTCCTGGAGCTTTGTTTGATACTCAACGGCAAATCCGTCCTGGATTTCGCTGCATTTAAGTGCCTCGGCATATTTACGCGGAATTTGTACCTCAATACCGCGCGGTACTATCATACCCACACCGTTTACTGCCACAAATACATCGTCCCTGTAACGCGAATTGTCTTTAAAAAGTTTTACCGTAACAAGCTCGTTATAATATTCCTGCTCACTTTTTTGTGTTTTGTTTTCAGCTGTTTTTGCCATAATAATTTACTCCTTTTCTTTATTTTGGGGCGGAGCATATTTTAAAGCTTATTACTCCGCCCGTTATTTTATAATCAGTTTACGGATGAATTAAAGCTTGACGCACTTTCAATTCTAACCATATAGTTTTCAACAAGTCTTTCGGCAGTTTTAACCGCTTTCCAGCCCGCTGTGGCTCTTTGGTCGAGTGGGTCGCCCGTACCGCCCGAGCCTAACTGTTTTACAATTGTTTTAAGTCCGCCGCCCGTAACTTCGGTTACGCCGTATGCGTTGGCACCGAGTACAAGTGTTGAATATACGCTTATATTTGTGCCTGTAAATATTTTTGCTTCGGTTGTTTCAACAAATCTTACGCCTGCAATTTTACCTATTTCGCCCTCAAACAGCTCTGTTGTTGCCGAGTATTTGTGCGCATCAATCCACTCACTATCACGCATAAGGTCGTATGCAACGTCGGGGTGAATAATGGCAACATAGCTGCCGTTGATTTTGGGTGCGTTTTGAGTTTTTAAAAATCTTGCGGCTTTAAAAATATCCTCAACTTTAAGTTTGTTTGTTGATGCAAGCGACGCTCTTGCCGATACACCGCCGGCAAACATAACGTTTGTACCGCCGTTTAATACTTCTCTTGTAACGGTATCGAGTGTTGCGCCTGCCTGATTACCCAAAAGTACGGTTGTTTCAAGAAGTGTGTTATCGATTGCCGTAAGCATAAGTACGTCGGAAAGTGTTACGTAATAGCCGTACTGTGAAACGGTTGATTCGAGTTTTGTAACCGAAAGTGAACCGCCGTCGGGTGTTACGCCCTCTGTAAGTGCTGTTGTGGCTTTTGAAAACGGTACAAACTTTCTAAAGCTTATTGTTTTACCGCTTCCGGCAGGTATTGCGTGTTTTTGTCCGAATTGGTCGTGTACAAGATTGGGTACGGCATTATCTATAAGATAATCGCTGTAATATGTTTGCATTTCTGCCGATAATGTTGATGTACCCGTTGTATTTACCGTAGGTGTTGAAACCGTGGGGGTTGATGCGCCTGTGTCACCGTCACCGAACATTTGTAAATTTAATTTAATCATTTAAGTATTCCGTATAATATAATTATCATAATTCTAAAGATAATTGTATTATACTTCTCCTTTCTCCCTTTTTTTAAAATGTAATGCTTTCTCCGCGTGCAACTCTTTTTGCAATTTCCGCTCTTTGCTCGGGTGTAAGCTTTGATACATCGCTTTTTAAAATTGCGGCGCTTAAATCGTTTGAGCCGTTTTCAACGGGACGCGATTTAACCGAACGCATAGACTCTGCGGTACGTCTTTGTGTTTCACGTGCCGTATCGTTTACAAGTTTTGACATAATATCGTTGTGATGTACAACTTCATACGCTGTTTTAACGTCAACACCGCTTTTAAGCAATGCCACAAATTTGGGGTTTTCCGATTCTCTGTTAAGGTCAAAATCGGGATATTCCTTTGCGGTTTGCTCACTTTCGGTGTAAAGCGCGCGCATTTTGTTTTTTATTTGAGTATTTCGCTCATTTTCAAAACTTGCCCTTTTTAAACGTGCGTTTTCGCTTTCGAGTTTTTTCATATACTTTAAGTCTTCAACGCTCATTCCTCTTTTTTCTGCTTCCTGCTTTATGTAGCCGTCGTCGGCATCTACGGCTTTTTTAATTTCGTCGATATCGGTATTTGTAAGACCGTACTTATCGGCAAGAAGCTGTGCAATTTTCTCCGCTTCACCCAAACGGCGCTTTAAAGAGTCGGTTTCTTTAAAACGTCTTGAAAGATTTTCTTTAATCTTTTTTTCGTACTCGCCTTTAAATTCGCCTTTAATAAGCTCATCAAAACGAGCGGTTTTGTTATCGGATTTGCCGTTTTCCGAATTTTCAATATCGGACGTATTGTCATTGATTATTTCATTTTCGTCCTGTGCGTATGCCGCACCCGCATTTTCGGTTTCGCCGTCCTCCGATATGTTTTCAGACTCGGCGGCTGTCTGTACTTTGTCCAAAATTTTTTCGCCGTTTTTTTCGGCTTCAAATATTTCGTCCTTTTTTGTTCTGCCTGTTTTTTTGTTAATCATTTCTTAAAAAATCTCCTTTCGTCTTTTCCGAAGTGCCAAGCCGACTTCTGCAGTCTTTCCCGCGTGTCACTTGCGGCGGTTTTTGTTTTTTCTTTATTTTTTCTTACCGCCGTAATTTAATTATACATTTTTTAAAAAATGATTTCGCCTACTTTTTTTGTGTAAAATAAAAAAGTGTTGATAATATGCCTAAATTTTAATTCATTGTTAACAAAAACTTAATATTAAAAAAATTGCAATGACATTTAAATTTTGATATAATTAGTATTGGTTGCAATATATATATTAAAGAGGTATTAATAATGATTAAATATAACATAAATACAATAGTAAACAAAATTAAAACAAAACGTCTGCGAAAAACCAAAAAAATTACCGCACTTGCGCTTGCTGTGTCGGTAACCTTTTCGGGTGCGCTCGCGTCTATTTTGGGCAGTGAGCAAATAACGGGTATTTCAATTGAAACCGCGGAGGGTACAACCTATGTTCAAAACAGCTTTTTGAGCGACCAAAACGGAGTGGGACTTCAAACCGAAAATTATTATGTGTACAAACCCAACCAAAACGTTGTACCCAAAATTATAAACGACGCATATTTGTACGGAAAAACCGATATAAACCAAATGGTATCGATTGCAAAAATGCAAGGATATTATCCGCTTATGCTTATGAACAGCGACTTTTTTTCGTTTCAGACGGGTGTGCCTATGGGACATCAAATATCCGACGGCATTATTATAACAAAAGACTCGTCAACACAGGACGCAATAGGCATTATGCCCGACGGTACGGCATTTATAAATTCGCTGTGGATTGAAACAACAATTGAAGTAAACGGCGCGGTTGTGCCTGTGGAAAATATTAATAAATACCGTCAGCCTTATGCGCTTTATATGTATACCGATAAATTCAGCGATACAACGCGTGCCTCGTCACCGGGTGTAAATGTTGTTATAGGTAACGTTACGGGCGATTTAAAAATAGGCTCAAAAGTTACGGGGACAATAGAAAAAGTGTACGAAAGCGACGGCGCAATTCCTATCGAAAAAGGCAAAATTGTGCTTTCGGCTGATAATACTGCGTCGGCGCAAATTCTTGACCGCTTTTGGAATTTTACCGAGGGCGCAGAGGTTACAATTCAAAATAACGCAACGGGAGATAACCGCTGGGCGGAGTGCGTATCGGTACAGGGCAGTATAGGCGGCAGACTTTTAAAAGACGGTACTGTGCAGGATATAGACGAAGCGGCGGCACCCAGAAGTGCCGTGGGTATAACGGGTGACGGAAATATTGTTTTTTATACAATAGACGGCAGACAGAGCGGCTACAGTTACGGCGTTCGCCTTAAAACGCTTGCAAACCGATTAAAAGAGCTTGGCTGTACCGACGCGCTTAACTTTGACGGCGGAGGCTCCACAAGTATATGCGGTCTGTACCCCGGCAAAACCGAACCCGAGCTTTTAAATAAACCGTCCGACGGTAAACCGCGTAAGGTTACCACATTTTTTGCACTGTGTAATATGCGTGAGCCTACGGGTGAGGCGGCAAAACTCCATATTTACCCGTACGGCGGCAATTATCTTACGGGAACAACCCAAAAATTCACCACGCTTGCAACCGATACGGCAGATCACGCGGTAAATTATAACGGAGCGGTAACATATTCGGCAGACGGCGGCGCAACTGTATTGAGCGACGGAAATATAAAGCTTGCCGGGAGCGGCAGTATAACAATAAATGCAAAATCCGATAATATTGAGGGCAGTACAACCGTAAATGTATTTTCAAATCCCGACAGTATAAAAATATATAACGGCAATAAAAATATTACGGGGCTTAATATAGGCGCGGGGAAAAGCGTTAATTTAACGGCGCTTGCGTCCGTGGGCAACAAAACGCTTATATCCGACAGCGGGGCTTTTACCTGGGCGGTTGAAAATGACGGCGGAAAAGAAGCGGGAAAAATAACATCCGACGGTGTGTTTACGGCTTCGCAGATTTCCTCGTCGGGCAGAATAACCGTAACGGGCGGCAATAAAACGGTAAGTATTCCCGTAACCGTTTCGGGCGATAAAAGCGCCGAATATACCGACGGTGAGTTTAGCGTAACCGACGGCGCGGTTGTGCTTACTTTAAAAAATGCCGACGGTATAACTGTTAATAAAGAAAATATTTTTGCATATGCCGACGGTACACCGTGCGATTTTGAATATGACGGCAATGTGATTACCGTTAAATGCGATAATTTAAACGATAATATGCATAAAATAAAAATCAAACTTACAAATTCGCTTTCACACCCCGCGGTGTTTAATAAAACAATAGGTACACCGCAAAAAGCGGATATGTTTGCCGACAGCCACGACCATTGGGCAAGCGAATATATAGCGTATATGTACGGCCAAAAAACGGTAAACGGCTATGATATGGGCGACGGTACATTTACCTTTCAGCCGTCAAAAAATGTTACGCGCGCCGAATTTGCGGTTATGACTGCAAATTATTTAAAAACGGACGATACAAAGTACAAAGATGTAAATACGGGTTTTGCCGACAGCGATAAAATTCCGTCCTGGGCGGCGGCTAAAATTAATGCTTTGTATTCGCTCGGAATAATGAACGGTAAAACGTACGGTGACGAAATTCGTTTTGACAGCACACAAAACATCACACGTGCCGAAGCTGTGACGGTATTTGCGCGTATTTTGGGTGTTTCGGCGGATAAATATGAGCTTAATTTTACCGATTCAAAAGATATACCCGATTACGCAAATCCGGCATTTAAGACGCTTTTAAGCTTTTCTGCAATTAACGGATATGAGGATAATACCATTCGTCCGCTGGGTCTGATTACACGTGCGGAGGCGGTAAAACTTTTGTACGAAATTTATTAATAAACAAAAATTAAGTTGGTAAAATGAATTTTTTATGTAAGATACACAAAGCAAATAATTTTAACGAAACAAACTTATAAGTAATATAAATTGACATTTTGCGACTTTTAGGATATAATCTTTATTATAAGGATTTTTATACCTAAATCCGAAAGGAGTGTTTGTAATGGATGAATTAGTAAGAACAATTCAGTCAGAAATTAAAAAGAAGTACAAAAGTGCAAGACAGTTTGCTCAAGAAATCGGTATTCCCACATCAACGCTTTCCACAATTTTCAGTAAAGGAACATCGGGCGTTGCATTTAATACCGTAAAAAAAATGTGCCAAACACTTAATATTAACCTTGATTCCTGTCAGCAAAACATATTGCTGCCCGAGGAAAGAGAATTAATATTAAAGTACAACGAGCTTGACAAAATCGGCAAACACACTGTTCAAGGTATAATCGAAGTTGAACACAGCCGTTGCAAAAAACGTGAGCCGAAACTTGCGGCATTCGGAGGGTATTCGTCTGATGACGATTCAATGCAGGCAAGTATAGAGCAGGCGGTATTTGACATTGAAAACGAGGGCGTAGCCGATAACGGACAAAGCAAAAAGCACAAAAAGAAATAATTAAGTATGTACGAAATCAAAGACATTAAGCATAAAGCACGGCAGTTTATAAAAAAAACGCATATAAATGCCAATGATTTATGCGATATTAAGAGAACAATTAAATCTCTGGGGTTTAAAATCATAGAATACGGGCGCTTCGCAAACAGCGAAGCGGTCGCATCTTTGATTAAACTGCTGCAAGTAGACAACCTGTGCAAACAGATGTATGCATTTACATATATCGATAAAAACAACAGGTTTGTTTTTGTGCGCTCCGGGCTTGATGAAGATGACGAAAAATATGTATTGTTGCATGAAATAGGACATATATATTTAAATCATCTGTCGGCAGACAGCCCGGTTTTAAACTCAACCGTAAAATGCGAATTTGAGGCAAATGAATTTGCACATTTTTTGTATATCTGCTCATACGGTGCGCACAAAAAATACAAATCCGCCGCCGTTAAAATTTGTGCCGTATTTGCCACATTAATTGTGGTAGGTGCAACGATTTCCGGCTTTGTAAATGCAGGTATTATACCCGTTTCGGTTAATAACGTACGAGATTTTCAGCCGTCCGACGGTAACGGTTTGCAAAACGGCGGTAATTTAAGCGAATATTATGTTACATCCGGCGGCAAAAAGTATCATAAGCGTAATTGCGTAGTTATAAAGTATAAAACCAATATACGCCGAGCCGGGTTAAAAGAAATTCAAGACGGTGTGTATAAGCCGTGTATGGTGTGTTTTCCCGAGTAATAAAAAACGTTCATTATTAAATAATGAACGTTTTTTTGTATAATTTTTTTTGCTTTTTGCGTGTCTTG
>USKN01000061.1 GCA_900555295.1 uncultured Eubacteriales bacterium | reverse complement strand
TTAAATCGAATTGCGGATATAAGCACTTTAAATGATGAACTCGATAAATTATCAAATCTTATAGCCGATGAGAATGAAATAAAAAAATATATTATTAATGAGCTTAAACAAATAAGCAAAAAATACGGTCAGGAGCGTAAAACTGATATAATTTATCAAGACGATATAGTTGAAATTGAGCAAGATGATGTTATAGACGATTATAATTTGAAAGTATTTTTAACGCGTGATAATTACTTAAAAAAGATAAGTGCCGTATCACTGCGCAGCAGTTCAAATCAAAAACTTAAAGACGGCGACGTTATAATTTGCGAATGGGAAGCAACAAATAAAAGCGACCTTATTTTGTTTAGTAATAAACAAAACGCATATAAATTAAAACTTTACGACGTTGCGGATTGCAAAGCAAGCGATTGGGGACATTTTGTACCCAACATAATAAGTACGGAACCTGATGAACATATAGTATTTGCGGTTACAACCACAGATTACAGCGGAGATTTGCTGTTTATGTTTGACAACGGTAAAGCGGCCAAAGTATCGCTTAAAAGTTATGAAACAAAAACCAACCGCAAAAAACTTATTAATGCATATACCGATAAGCTAAATCTTGTTGATATTAAATTTATACCGCAAGACGAAGATATGGTTATTTTCAGCTCACTCGACAAGGTACTTATATTTAACACTGCACTTATGCAAACAAAAACAACCAAAAACACTCAAGGTGTAATGGTTATGAATATGAAACGCAAAAGTACCGTTGCCAAAATTGAGTTTTTAAAAAACACAAATATCACCAACCCCGATTATTATAAAGCTAAAAATATTCCCGCAATGGGATATTACTTAAAAGACGAAGATAATCCGGCGGGACAAACAAGTTTGTTTTAACTTGTGAATAAAAAGTAAATAACGGTAAACAAACGATTAATTGTTTATTAAAACCGTTGACATTTACGAATATATGGTATATACTCAAGATAAGAAATGAACATTTAAATAATTAAAAATTTATAATAATTTGTTAATTGCAAAGGAGTATAACAGTATATGATAGAACTTACAAAAAAGAAAGATATTGTATCTCTTTCACCTATAAATGAATTGCAAATTTTTGGCAATGCACAGGATTTCAGAGAATTTTTAATGATGTACGAAAGCGCCATAAAAGAAGTACGTACAAAACTTGAAATATTAAACGATGATTTTACGGCTACATATAACCGCAACCCCATTGAATCCATAAAATCACGTGTTAAGTCGGCGGATAGTATTCTTGAAAAAATGCGCCGTAAAAACTACGAAATGACAATGGAAAGTATGATGGAAAACTTAAACGATATTGCCGGTGTAAGAGTTGTATGCAAATTTGTTGACGATATATACACAGTTGCAAAAATGCTTGCAACACAGGACGATATAAGGATTGTTAAAGTTAAGGACTATATAAAAGCGCCAAAAGAAAATGGGTACAGAAGTTATCATATGATAATTGAAATTCCTGTATTTTTTGCAAACAGAAAGCAGTATATGAAAGTCGAAGTACAGTTAAGAACAATTGCTATGAACTTTTGGGCAAGTCTGGAGCATCAAATGCGATACAAAAAGGTATCCGAAAACAAAAACAATATAGGTTCGCGCCTCAAATACTGCGCCGAAGTTATTGCACGTCTTGATGTTGAAATGCAAAATATAAGCAACAGTATAAATGATAACGACGATTTATAATTAAAAATAATAAGGAGGATTGAAAGGCATTTTATATGTGTTTCAATCCTCTTTTTATGAGGGATTGCCTTAAAATCCCCTACTTCATTATTTTTATCTGTCATTTTTCTTCATATATTTTTTTATTAATCCGTCAATTTTTTAACCTATTGGTTTTATAATAAAATTTGGAATAAGCGGAATATTTAAGGCAAAAAAATTTGTGTGAAGTAAAATATTTTTGATTTACAAAAAAATACTCCGTGACATGCCATAAGAAAATTTTGGTTACACCCATTTTAAGCATTCCGCCCCAATATTTTTTAATTATATCAACAGCGTCGGTAAATTCACCCTGTTTTGCTTTGGCTAGCAAAACATAATATCCCATAAAACATAACAATTCTTCTGCCAAATTACCTTTTAATAAATTTATTTCGTAGTCGGTATTTCTGTTGCTTAAAATATTAAGTGCCGCAATACGTTTGTTTACGTTAATATTGCATTTTATTGCCTGAATACCATAATACGATAATTTTACTTCACGACGGCGAGCCGGCAAAAGCATAAAAACCCAAATTCGGTGCGGCTGTTTGTTCAAGAACAATTTCCTCAATAGCTTTCATTCCGTTGAATGCGAAGTCGCCGATTTTTGTAATAGTGTCGGGAACAGTGATTTTCTTTAATGTTCCGTTTTCTCTGAACAGGTGCATAGCGATTTCCACAACCGTTTTAGCGTTGATTTCAGCCGGGATTGTGAACTCGGTTTCGGTTTTTCTGAAAGGATATGCAACAATTGCGGCGGTGGTATAATGCGTACGGGTTTTTATAAAAGATTTGTTTTTAAAGGGTAAGGATATTCAGCAGATTTGTGCTAAAAAACAGCACATTAAGCTATATATTTTGAATCAGATATGTGTTATACTTAAAAACGAAATAAGGTGGAATAAAGCATTTTCGACCGAAATGTTTTACTCTAAAATATTATAATGGGAGAATGATAAAAATGAATATTAACAACATTCCGATTAATGAGTTAGGAAAAGGAAGCAATATCAAGCTTGATATCTGTGAGGCAGAGGTAGATATGTATTGGAAGGTCGCAATCGAGGTCCTGGAGTGTATCAAGGAAAATAATGACAAGAGTGAACCCACCGTTATGGTTGTTCCTTACGGTCCGCTCGGTCCGTACAGCCGCCTTGTGTATCTTGTAAATAAATATCGCATAAGCCTTAAAAACTGTGTTTTTATTAATATGGACGAATATTTAAAATCCGAGAGCGAGTATATAGACGAAGACAATCCGCTTTCGTTCAGAGGGGGAATGAACCGAATTTTTTACAGCAAAATAGATGATGAGCTGAATCTGAAACCCGAAAACAGGATATTCCCCAAGCCGGGCGCAGAACACATTATTATGGACACGATAAATAAGTACGGAAAGCTCGATATGGCGTTTGGAGGAGTCGGTATAAACGGACACTTTGCGTTCAATGAACCGCCCGAACCGAATGAATGCGTATCAAATGAAGAGTTTGCGAACCGTATGACAAGAGTTTTAAAGATAAGCCGTGAAACAAAGACGATAAACGCGTTTATGAACTGCGGTGGAGATTTGAACGGTATTCCCGAATATTGCATAACGGTCGGTATGCGTGAGATATTCAAGGCGAGAAAAATAAGAATGTGTATGCCGCGCGACTGGAACGCGGGTGCGCTGAGAAAAATTCTGCACGGTGATATTACTGCGGCCGTTCCCTGTTCGCTTTTCCAAAATCACCCTGATGCAAAGTTGTATGCGGCGGCGGTTGCGCTGGAATCTCCCACGCCCGAAATCCGCGTTTATAACAAATGAGGTAATTGACGTGACAAACAGAAAATTTATCAGCGGCGGCACGGTCGTTTTAGAGAACAGGTGTGTCCAGGCAACAACGGTAATCGAAAACGGCATAATATCCGATATTTTACCGCCGTCGGAAAAGACCGAAAACGGAGAAGTGATTGACGCATCGGGGATGTATGTCATGCCCGGCTTTGTTGAGATACACGCGCACGGCGGCGGTGGGTTTGATTTTATGGACGCAACCGAGCAAGCGTTTACAGAAATAGCTGCAACACATTTAAGGCACGGAACAACATCAATCCTGCCGACAACGGTTGCGTGCAGCATCGAATCGATGGAAAGGCTGTTTGATATTTACAGAAAGGTGAGCGGCCGTTCAAAAATAAATATGCTCGGATTGCACCTGGAGGGTCCGTACATATCATATGAGATGAAAGGCGCGCAAAATGCGGCATTTGTCCGCAACCCGTCAAAGAACGAAATCGACAGGCTTATCGATAATAACGGCGATATAATAAGAATGTGTACTGCCGCGCCCGAGCTTGACGGAATCGAGTATATGTCAAAGCGTATGACGGATAAAAATATAACGCTTTCGGTCGGACATTCGAACGGAATATGCGCCGATGCAAGGCGTGCGAAAGAGCTTGGCTTTACGCATATGACGCATTTGTATTCGAATACCCCGAGCGTGCGCAAGATTAATCAAATCGTGTATGCTGGGCTTTTAGAGGCGGCATATCTCTATGACTTTGATATAGAGCTGATAGGTGACGGACACCATATTGCAAAAGAAGTGTTACAGCTTGCTCTGAAATTCAAGGGCGCGGACAGAATCAATATAACATCCGACGCTATGCGCGCCGCCGGGACGAATGCGGACGAGAGCTGGCTCGGTGAAATCCTACCCGAAAACCGCGTTATCATAGAGGATGGCGTGGCAAAGCTGCCAGACAGGAGCTTTTTTGCCGGCAGCATAGCCACGAGCGACGTTATGCTCAAATGGGCGGTCAATACCTGTGGTATAAGCATCTGTGACGCGTCAAAAATGCTGTCAAAAACCCCGGCGAGGGTGATAGGCGAATCGCGAAAGGGCGTAATCTGCCGCGGTGCGGATGCGGACATCATTTTTGCCGACAGGAATTTGGATATAAAGCGTGTGTTTACGGGCGGCAGAGAAATTTAGTATAGGAGACTAACAAAATGAAAATTAAATTTTTAAACCCGAATGAAAAATTTAGCCTTGCAATGAAAGATTTTTTGGCATTGCACGGCTTTGAAATTTCTAATGAAAATGCAGATATAACAGTTAAAACCGAAAAGACGGACAGTTCCGAAATCCAAATTTACAAAAAGGATGACAAGGTTGTATTTTATCTGAATAAGGATTACCAAGTGTTCAGGGCACTTACGATTTTAAAACAGCACGGGAATACCGATTTTGAATACCGCGAACCCGTTATGTTTGAAACCTGCGGTGCAATGTTTGACGGGTCACAGGCAAGCTCGCTTATGAATATCGAGTCGTGCAAAAAGTTGATGCTGTATCTTGCGTCAATGGGTTATAATATGATGATGTTGTATTGCGAGGATTGTTATGAAATTGACGGCGAGCCGTATTTCGGCAATATGCGTCCGCGGTACAGCCACAGCGATTTTAAAGCGCTTGACGATTATGCGTATTCTTTGGGAATAGAGCTTATACCGTGCATACAAACATTGGGACATATGACCGAGGCGATAAAACGTCCGCCGTATGCGGCAATATCCGACCGTCCCGACATATTAATGGTCGGTGAGGATAAAGTTTATGCTCTGATTGACAAGATGATAAACACGATGTCAAAATGCTTTAGGTCAAAGAGGATACATATAGGACTTGACGAGGCGTGGGATTTGGGACTCGGAAATTATCTCAAAAAGAACGGCTATCACACAAGTTCCGAAATTATGGCCGAGCATTTGCAACGTGTAAACGAAATTCTCATAAAATATAATATGCGCCCGATGATGTGGAACGATATGTTTTTCAGAGGAAAGTCAAAGAGTAACGATTATTATGATGACGGCGTACATTTTACAAAAGACGATAAAGGGCTTGTGCCGAACGGTATGAGCATAATCTATTGGGATTATTATCATTTTGACAAAGAAACGTACAGACATTTTTTGACGGAAAGCAAGATAATATGCGATAATGTCATATTTGCCGGCTGTGCCAGAAATCCGAGTACGTTCGGTGCGCATCTCAAAAAGTCGATTGCGACAACCGACCCTGCTCTTGCCGTCTGCAAGGAGGAAGGAATAAAAGAAATTTTTGCGACGGTATGGGGTGACGATCATAGGGAAAGCAGTACATTTGCTGTTTTGCCTGCGCTGGTTCACTTTGTCGAACATATGTATTCGGCGGACGACTGTATAAATGAGGATAAGTTAAATAGCCGATTTAATGCTTGTACAAATATGGAATTGAGCGCGTTTGAGGATATTTCGGCATTTGACCTTGTGTCAGGATATAACGAAAAGGACATAGATAATTTGGCGGTGAGCCGTGTATGTATGTGGCAGGACATAATGCTCGGCATTTGCGACAATAATATGAAGGACATTGATATGTCGGCGCATTACGGCGAGCTGGCAAAAAGAACGGAGAACAGCGCAAAGAAATATCCTCAGTTTAAAAAAATGTTTGAATTCTACAGCGCCCTTGCAAAGGTGATTGAAATAAAACAGTATTTAGGAATAAAATTGACGCGTCTGTATAAAGACGGCGACAGAGAGGGGCTGAAATACGAGAGGGATAACACCCTGCCCTTGTTATACGAGCGAATGTGTGAGCTGCGGCGGCTGCATCGGCGGCATTTCTTTGACGAGTATAAGGCAATAGGCTGGGAAATTCTCGATATACGTTATGGCGGTGCAATTATGCGGATTGATACGGCAATATCGCGAATAGATGATTATTTGAACGGAAATATATCATCTATTGAGGAATTTGAGGAAGAACGGTTGAGTTTCACCGGAAAAGACGGCGACCTTGTTCCCGGTGTTCAGACATATCAAATGCTTTGCAGCGCAAGCCGTCTCTAATGATGGGCCGACCCGATGCAGACATAAAAAATAATAATGTGGACGTTTATCAGATAATGCGTCCGCATTATTATTTAAAAATTATACGCGATATTTCCGAGGAGAAATACCGGTGTATTTCTTAAAGTACCTCGAGAAATAGTTTTGGTTGTCCGTTCCCACACACTTTGAAATTTCGTTTATGGACAAGTCGGTGTTTTCAAGTAATTCTATCGCCTTTGTTATCTTTAGTTTTATCAGATATTCTTTCGGGCTGACCCCCTGTGAGGCGGTGAACAGATGTATAAAGCGGCTTACGCTCATATTGCAAAATTTAGCATATTCGGTGATTGGTCTGTTTAGGTTATATTCAAGATACATTTTTTTGCAAACATTTTTGATAATGCTGTTCAGCGCAGGGCTGATGTCCGAACCGTTACAGGCGACATTTCGGGCTATAACGGAAAGTATTTGTATCAAATACCCCGAACAGATTTGCGGATAAAAAGACTTTTGCATATGAAAGTCCTCTGTCATTCGGGAAAACAGAGATTCGATTCTTGAATCCGTGCCCGTTTTATAAACCCTCTTGTCATACAGATTAAGCGACCGTAAAAGCTTGGCACTTTCCGTTCCGCTGAAGTGTGCATAATACGAAATGGACTTTATTTCCGCCTTAAAGTGATAACTCTGCGGCTCTTTGGGATGATATATTATAACACTTCCGCTCGGTACGGGATATTCGCTGTCCGAATCATCGGGGTCATCATTTATAAAGCATACGCCTTTGTGTATATAAAGAATGTGCCAGTCTCGGCGGCCGTTCGGACGAAAGCTTCCTACATCCGTTCCGTACAGAACCTGCCGGTCACAGCTGTTTAAATGCAGATAATCATCCGAGACGTATTCCGAACTGAATGTATGCTCCATTTTTATTCCTCCGAACAAATTTCTTTTTTATATTATAATATATTTTAAAATATTTTTCAAGGGCGGTAACATTGGTGGCCGCGGCTTAATTACTCCGAGTTATAAATCATTGTTTAAATATTCCCGTTTATTAAGTCGATTAAGTTTGACTGTTGTTTTCGACAAATACCCCCATTGTGCCCCTTGACGTTGTGATATGTTTTTCATAAAATATTGTATAGGATTTTGGAACAAGGGGGAATTTTGAATGAATGATTCAACAAAAATCGAGCCAATCCGTTTGATAAGGCATATTTTATCAAACCCGATACGGATTTTGATAAAACCGATAAGACTTATGCGCCGCTTTTCAGAAAAACCTTTGAAATGTATGATAACATAGAGTCGGCAGCGGTTCTGATGTGCGGACTTGAGATAGGCTATTTTTATATAAACGGAAGGACGGTATCGGAGGATTTGTTTAGGCAAAAATCTGTCATCTGTAAAAAGTATCTTTGGCAATCTGTAAAAGCTGAATTGCTCTGCCTTACTCCCGTGAAAATAATCCAAATTTAATTTTGACATATCTCATTCTCTCCTCTCATTTTTATTTGATTTACTCATAGGCTTGAACATAGAACAGTTGTCCACATTGTGAAAACTCAAATATGGACAAAACGGATTCCGATTGTCAAGCAGATATGTATCTTGACCTGTTTTACATTTCGGGCGCAAATAATCCTTATTATCTTTCATATACAGCCATCCTTCAAAATAAATTTTTACATAAAAAAACAGACCATATATTTTTAATATGATCTGTTAAAAACCCTATTCAGTTTTTGAAATTCAACTACTTATCACCGCCCTCACATCATATCGCTATTGCCGTAATCAATCGTGATATAATTCTTTTATTTGCGTAATTTATAAAATTTAAAACCCGATCAAACTGTTACGGACAGCCCTCAAACCCTTGCTGTTATTGGGTTTCTTGGTTTCTTGTCCTATTATAACACAATCTCATATAAAGGTATGCATATTTAACTGTACGGTTCTTACACCTGTTTTCTATATTTTATTAAGCAATTTATCATTACTCTCAAAAAAGCCCTTATATTCAAGTTCTTTAAAATCGGCGCAAGCTTTTACGGATTTAAAATAAATATCGCTGTCCACGCTTTTTATTTTAACAATTTTAAATCTCTTTGCGACAAACCTTACCGTGGATTGAATACCACATCAAGTGTTGTATCACGCTGGAGCGGTCTGTCTTCAAGTAAAAATTCGCTGTCTTAAATATTTACGCTTTTAATATTTCATTTGTGAAACCTCAAATAAAGGCAATAAAGTAATCCGCCTTATAAAATATATTTATATAATACAATTATACGCGTTTGGTTTCAATGTAATATGCGGTAAAAAATGCAATCTTCATTAAATAATATTGTAAACAGCTTTAAGAAAAAATGAAGTATCGAGCTGACTGTTAATAAAATCAAATGACGGCACAAGCGATATAAGACCGCAGGCATATACAAACAGTACAGCCCAAATTACACCGCATATAATGCCGAAAACACAACCCAAAATTTTATCGCATTG
Organism: uncultured Eubacteriales bacterium; assembly: GCA_900555295.1. GTDB lineage: Bacteria > Bacillota > Clostridia > UMGS1810 > UMGS1810 > UMGS1810. Next base: position 124 of record USKN01000061.1, on the reverse strand, counting down.
CTTTATAACGGGAATTGATACAACAACATCTAAAACTTTAGGTATAGTTAATGTAGCAGGTTCAGCTATTACAAGACGTGCCGATTATGTGATACAAACTCAGGCAGGTCCTGAAATTGGAGTG